>JBKJXT010000024.1:0-4334 GCA_046716205.1 Actinomycetota bacterium | reverse complement strand
CTACGACCGTGGGGGTGATGCGCTGCGACGAGACGACGATGTCCGAGCATCCAGACGCGGGCAGGACCACGCTGGACCAGGTCGAGCCGTCGTTCTGCGATACCGACAGGCTCCCGCCGCCGGGCGTCGATCCGACGGCGTTGTTGTTCTCCTGGATGTAGCCGGCGACGATCGTGGCCGACAGTAGATTGGCCCGCCCCACCGCGAGGCCGTTGCCGCGGATCCCGCCGAGGAGCTTGCGCCAATGCACCCCGCGATCGTCGGAGACGTAGACGCCGCCCGACCCCAGGCCCGCGCCGCCCGACGTGACGCTCTTGACGGTGTACGCCGATACGTACATGCGCGCCGGAAGCACAGGGTCGTACGCGATGCCTTCGATGCCGCATGCGTCGAGGCCGGTGATCGCGATCGCGGTGTCCCGGACGATCTTGTAGGCGGGGTCCTGTCCGACCGGCGAGGACATCGGCAGCAGGCACCCGGGCGTCAGGTTGACCCACGCCGCGCCACCGACCGATGCGTAGAGCCCGTGGAAGAACGACCCGAGGTGCTGGACCTCCAGAAGAGGACTGGCCGTGATGCGGCGCGTCAGCCACCACGCGCCGCCCGGCCCCCCGGGGGGCTGGCGCGGCGGGATCCCGATGTCGGAGGAGCCCTGCCACCACATCACACCCGCGTTGGCGGGGATCCAGCCGGCTCCGAGGGGCAGGTCGGCGCGCGCGCCCGTGACCGACACCGCGACACACAGCACGCACAACAGCCGAGCCATCCTGACCACCGAAACCTCCCTTGATGCCCTATCTTCGCCTGAAGTACCCATTCCCCTCTTTCGGTTCTATTACCCTGAGCGAGGAACCCGGCGTTCGGGTTACACATGGAGGAGCGTGGTGAGGCGGTCGCTTGTGAGCCTGGGCCTCATACTCGCCGCAGCCTGCGCGCCGGACGTCGTGATCGCGCCCCTCGACTCGGGCGTCGAGGGGACCGTCATGCTCGGTCCGACCTGCCCGGTGGAACGAGCAGGCGAGGACTGCGAAGACCAGCCTTTCGCGGCGAAGCTGTTGATCGTGGACGCCACCGGCGCGACGGTCGCTGCCACAACGTCGGCGGCCGACGGCTCGTTCCGCGTCGGTGTCGCGCCGGGCTCCTATCGCATCGAAGACGGCGAGCAGAACGTGATGCCGTTCCTCAAGCCGGTGGACGTCGTGGTGCGGCCCAACGGCTACACCCGCGTCAGGCTGTCCTTCGACAGTGGCATCCGCTAGCGCACTACAGTTCGAACTGGGCAGGGGTCGGGACCCCGGAGCGCGAATGTTCAACCTTATGCGCCGTCTGTTGTGTCTCTCGTTGTTGATCGCGTCTGTCGGTACGCCGGCCGCGCCGGCGCACGAGCCGATCCGGATCCTGCTCGCCAACGTCGGCAACTCCAACGTCTTCTGCCAGCCTTACGCGTTCAAGCTCTGTTTCCAGGCGGTCGAGGATCGCGTCTCAGAGCGCATCCAGTCGCGCGCGCCGGACATCGTCGCGCTGATCGAGGTGCTGCCGTTCGATCGGTGTGCCTCGGCGTATGCGGGCGCGCCCGAGCTCGATCCGCAGAAGTCCTGCGCTGCGCTGCGATCACACGAGGTGCTCCACCAGGTCCAGCGCCTGGTCGGCCTGAACTATGCGATCGCATGCGACGCGCGCTTCGGATGGGACTGCCTCGCGGTGCGACGTGATCGGGTGCGCATGGCGCAGTCCGACGACCTCGCGCCTCGGGGCCTCGTCACGGCACCGGCGATCGGGGGCTGCGACGCCGGATTCACCATCAACGCCGCAGACATCGTCAGCTCGCCGTCGGGCCCGTTCCGCGTCGTGCTCGCACATCCCGACTCCGGCTTCCTGAACGCCGAGGCCGGCCGTTCGTGTCGGACGCGTCAGCTCGCGCAAGCGTTCGAGCTGGCGCAGGGACCGACCTTGTTGCTGGGGGATCTGAACATGGATCCCTATCGAAGCGCCGGGAGCGACGTCGAGACCTGGGATGCGCAGGTCGGGACCGGCAAGCGCTTCGTGTACCACTCGGGCGTCGCGGAAGCGTGGCCCGCGCCCTTCACCTATTTCGGCGGGGAATCCTCGAACCTGGTGAACTCCGGCGAGATGCTGCCGACCCTCGATGACCCCTCGGGCACCTTCCGCCCATCGACGATCGACCACGTCGCCAGCGACTTCCTCGATGGAGCGTGCGTCACGCTTCAGGGCGACGACCGGCTCGACGGCGGACACGGCGGCGGGATGGATCACCGCGCGCTCGACTGCACGTTCGCGCACTAGCGTTCGCGCAGCCGGGAGCGCACAGGGCAGCGAGACGAGTGAGGGCCCGTCGAACACTTTTGCTGCGTTGTGTCCGCATGCGCGCCACAACGCATACAAAACGTCGTGCCCTAGGGGGGCGTGTCGCTCACACGTCCTCCGGCGCCACCAGCGTCATCGTTGCGGTCACCGAGGCGTAGAGCATGATCATCGCGGAGGCGACCACGCCGCCGTCCTGGACCACCAGCGCCGCCGCCGCGCCCACGAGCGATGCGACGATCGCGGCGCGCAGGTGGGGGCGTCCCCAGAAGCCACGATCTACCAGCAGACGATGCCGAACGAACAGCCACCCCAGACACGCGACGAACAGCACGAGCGCGGGACCCCATACCGTGGTGAAAGTGATCCGCGCCGTGGCCTCCAGCTTCCGCGCGATGAGGTCAGCGTAACCCGTGCCGGCCGCCGTGGCGCGTGCGACGTGTGACCGCGACGCCGAGTCACCCACGCGATCGACCACGACGAAGGCGCCCGCGATCGCCACCGTCGCAGCGGCGATGATCATCGCTGCGCGCAGTGTGAACCGATGCCCGCCGAGCCGCAGCGCCAGCACGCCGAGCGCGGGCACCGCGGTAAGCGCGGCGCCGAACTTGCTGCCGAACGCCGGCGCGCCCAGCAGCCATACCGCCGCGGCGAACACTCCCGCCAGCGCGACGCGCGAGCGCGTTCGATCCGCCGTCATCGCCCCCGCCACCAGCAGCGCGCCCACGACCATCCCCAACACACCCTCATCGACGCCGTAGAACCGCCCACCGCCGGCGATCTGGTATGCGAGCGGCGAGCGATACGACAGCGGCTCGCCGATCGCCAGATCGACCAGCGGGAGGACCGCTGACAACCCGACGATCGCAACGATGGACCATCCTCGCCCGAACGCGGCGCGTGCGCCTGCCGCGAGGAGTACGGCCAGCACGAACGGCGTCGCGCTCCCGCCGGGTAGGACCCCTGCGGCGAACGACGTCAACGGGAGCGCCAAGGCAGTCAGACCGAACACGTGGATCGCGTCGCGCGCACGCCGGGGTGCGCCGGTTGCCACCGCGATCGTCGCGCATAGTGCTGCGAGCGCGCCGAGCAGCAGGATCCCGCGCGTCAGCGGGTAGCGCAGATCGTGGGCGCGGATGATCTCGCGTTCGAGCGCCAGCGCGCGCGCGGGCGCACCCGTGGCGGTGACGCTTCGCATCGCGCGCCCGGTCACCTCTGCGGGGATCGGCTTGCCGAGGATCGTGAGGATCGTCGGCGCGACGTCGGTGAGCGAGACGACGCCCGCGCGCCGGGTCGTCGGGCTCTGCAGCAACCCGGGACGGAACCCGGGCCCGCGGATCGCGATCGCGCCGAGCCGCACGCCATCCGCGCGCCGCTGCGCGGTGGGGACGGCGGAGATGAGGATGACGGTCTCGCCTTCCTGCGGTGCGGTCGGAGGTCCCGTCGTGACCGCGACCCCCAGGTCACCGGACACGGGCGCGGGCGGGTCTGTCGCGTTCGCCGAGAGCTCGCGGCCACGGCTGAAGGTGGCCGTCGCGGCCGCGAAGGGATCCCCGCCACCGATCTTCGTGCTCAAGACGGCGACGGCGGCTGCGTCGAGGAACGGAGCGAAGTCCGTCGTCCAACTACCCAGCGTCGTCTCGGGCATCCACACGACATGGACGGTGACCGCGTTCGCGAGCGGCGAGGCGGATGCAGATGCAGCGGTCATGAACCCGATCGCGAGTACGCACCCGCAGAGAACTCCTCGCCGACGAGCGCTCACGCGTCGCGCACGAACGCGATCTTCGAACCGTCGAAGGACCATGACGGGATGAACTCGTCGGGCTTCCCCCGCGTCAGCTGCTGCACGCCGGTCCCGTCCGCGTTCATCACGAAGACGTGATGCTCCAATCCCTTGCCGCGCGTGAAGGCGATCTTCGGTCCGGGGAACCACGAGGGCGTCGTATCGTCCACGTCGTTGTCGGTCAGCTTGGTGATGTTGGACCCGTCGGCGTTCATGACGTAGACCT
>JBKJXT010000023.1:0-3688 GCA_046716205.1 Actinomycetota bacterium | reverse complement strand
GGTCTTCGGCGAGGCGCTGGACCTCACCTTCGGACCCCTGCGCGCAGTACCCGCCGACCGGCTGATGGCGGTGGAGCCGGGCGCGATGCTCGATCTCGGCGGACGCTCGCTCGAGATCATCGAGGCGACCGGCCACGCGCGCCATCACATGGGGATCCAGGATTCGGCCTCTGGCGTGATCTTCGTGGGCGACGCGATGGGGGTCTTCCTGCCCGAAGCCGGCGTCCTTCGTCCCGCGACGCCACCACCGGACTTCGATCTCGAGATCGCGCTCGCGACGCTGCAGCGTTTCCGCGACCGTGAGCCGCGCGGTCTGTACCTGACGCACTTCGGACCGGCCCCCGCAGACCGCGATCTGCTGGCTGAGGCGGAGGAGCACTTGATCCGCTACGGGGCGATCATCCGCGAGGCGATGACGGAGTCCGAGGACCTGGACTTCCTTGCGGAGCGACTCCGCGAGCGGACGTGGGAGGACTACAAGGCGATCCACGACCGGCCGGAGCTGCTGGAGAAGTTCGAGGCGCTCAACGCCTTCAAGTCCAGCGCTGCGGGTTATCTGCGGTACTTCCAGACCTCACGCGGGTAGCGGGAAGCGCGCGCCGGATCCGTACACGGTCTCCCCTGCTGCACCGATCAGACGCACGCATCCGGCGCCGGCGACCGCGCAGGCGCCGTCCTGCATCAGCAGCGCAGTGTCTTCGTCGATGCCGAAGACCGTGCACGAGCCAGAGATCTGGTTCGTCAATTCCTCGGCCTCTTCCCACCGGTCGAAATGCGGGACGACTGCGTAGCCCTGAAGCATCCCGAGACCGGGCATCCACAACGTCGGCGTGCCGTGGCCGTCCTCGGGGCGATGCACCAGCGACCAGTCTGCGAGGGCCATGGCGCCGGCGCTGGATCCCACGAGCCACGCGCCGTTCGCGCGCGCCTGCAGGAAGCCCATCCACAACGGAGAGCCCTCCAGCGCCTCGAGCAGACGGGCGGTCTTGCCACCGGAGATGTACAGGAGGTCGGCGCGCTCGATCACCGCGACGTTCTCGGGATCCTCGGCGTGCGCGCGCTCCAGAACCATCAGTCCGACGCTGCGCGCACCCAGACGCCAGAAGTGCTCGACACCGCGCAGGGCCCAGTCCTGCGGGTCTTCGCCGGCGGCGGCGGTCGGCAGGATGACGACGTTGGGAGAGGAACCGATCGTGGAGAGGATCTCGCGGTCGATGTCACTCATCGCGGGCGTGAACTCACCAGATCCCACGAGCCCGATCCTCGAGTGCCGGAGCGGATCTTGCATCGTTATCCGGCGAGTTCGGCGATCGCTTCGTCGATGCGCTTGGCGCGCGCGCCGGTGGCGGTGCGACGAGCGGTGCGCAACACCTCGAGCCCGAGGGATGCACGCCCGACCGCGGAGTATGCGCGCGCGCGTTCGACCTGGGCGGCGATGAAGGTGTCTTGCGGGACGTCGTTCGGCTTAAGCTCGGAGAGGAACTCCAGGGAGCGTTCGGGCAGCGCGAGCTCGCGGAAGCATGCGGCGATAACGGGGTCCCGGCGCTTGTCGCCACGCAGACGCCGGTAGGCGAGCAGCTCCTGACTGGCTTCGTGCCACTTGCTCTGCTGGAACAGCAGCAGGCCCAGGACCTCTCGAACCGACGGCGATCGGGGTGCGCCGTCCTTGGCCTTGGTCGCGTGCTTCAGCGCCAGCGCGAGCTTGCCGGACTCCCGCGCCTCGATCGCGTCTTCCAACGCGGCGGCGACCTCCGAAAGAGCCGTCGGGCGCGCGGTGCGCTCGAGCTCCTCCCGGATGCGCTTGGGGAGTCGGCCTCCCGACACCTGCTTCTTCACGCCCCGCAGCGTATCAACGGCAGCCCGACGGACCGGCGTCGCCTTGCGGGTGCGCTCTACGGGCAGCTCGAGTCGAGCGTGTGGAACTCGTTGTAGTCGAGGGCTTCGCCGGCGTCGACGGGATCTTCGAGTTCGATCGTCAAGCAGCCCGAGGACGTGGCCCCACCCGGCAGCGCGACATCTTCTGAGAGGTAGATGTACACACCGGTCCCGGCCACGACCTCATCGCCGCGGAGCAGCGTCACCCTGCGATCGCTGAAGCCTAGACCGGTGAGTGATCCGGTGAGGGTCGGCGCGGTGATCCCTTGGCCGTTGAATCCGACCTGGATCGTGTCGGCCGCGGGGTGGATGAAATGACCGTCTCCGGCGTCCTGCGACGGGTCGATGAGGCATTGGAGCTGGCTGGTGTACAGCGAGGTGAAACCCTGGTCCGCGGAGTTCCAGCTGTAGAGCAGGATGCTGGAGGAGCAGGAGCCCTTGGCCTGCGACACTGCCGGCGCGCCGGCGGCGATCATCAATGAGATGGCGACGAGCGAAATCTTCTTCATGAGAGCCCTCCGGCGAGCGTGTACCTAGATGATTCAACCCGCGCAGGCTGATCTCCTGCGGACCGTCAGCAGCTCGAGTCGACGGTGTGGAACTCGTTGTAGTCGAGCCGCTGGGTGAGGTTCGAGGGTTTGCGGATCTCAACCTTCACACAACCCGATGATGTGACCCCGTTGGGCAACAGCACGCGATCGGAGAGGTAGAAGTGGGTCCCAGGCACGGTCCCGGGACGGCGGGACAGCGTTACCTTCCGACTCGTGAAGCCAAGGCCATTCAGATACCCGGTGAGGGAGGGGGCCGTGATCGACTGGCTGCTGTAGCCGACCGCGACCGTGTCCGCTGCGGGGTGGATCACGTGGCCGTCCCCCGCCCTTTGATCCGGGTCTGCGAGGCACTGGACCCCGCTGGTGTAGAGGGAGGACAAGCCCATGTCTGCGGAGTTCCAGCTGTAAAGAATGATCTTGGAGGCGCACGACCCCTTGGCGTCGGAAGCCATGGGCGCGCACGTCTCGATGATCAGCGAGAAGGCGACGAGCGACATCTTCCTCATCAGCAGCTCGCGCCGACCGTATGGAAGGAGTTGGCGTCGAGAGGTTCGTCGCCGCCCTCTGGGTCGAGGACCCGCGCGGTGATGCATCCCATCGAGAGCGCGCCGTCGGGAAGCGGGATCTGTGCGGAGTCGTAGGCGTACAGGGCGGGGTTAGCCGCCGTCGCCGGGATCGCCACCACGCGCGTGAGCGTGATCTCGCGTGCGGCGAAGCCCAGCCCATCGAGCGTCGCTAGGAGAGTGGGGAAGGAAACGCCGAGATCCTGGATGAAGCGGACCTGGATCTGGTCCATGCCCGGGTTGATGAACCGGCCGTCGATGAATTCCTGCGAAGGGTCGGCGAGGCACGTGATTGGGCCGGAATTCGGCGACCTAACACCTGCGGAGTGAGAGCTGAAGATGGCGATCTGGGACGAGCAGCTGCCGTCGGCCTGCGCGAGGAACGGCGCAGCGATGATGACGAGGGATGCAGCGAAGGCTGCCAGGCCCAGCTTGTTCATCGTTCCTCCCGAAGTGTCTTCTGCTCATCCGCTAGTGAAGAATTCGCCGCGCTGGAGGGAGAGCCCTGCGATACCCGCCGGAAAAGGGGTGGACGAATCGGTAACCGTGGCGTTGGATCCCCTCGGGGAATGGCCGAGGCCGGCTCTCTCGAGCCGGCCTCGAAGTGTCCCGGCGACGACCTACTCTCCCACGCAGTCGCCCGCGCAGTACCATCGGCGCTGGAGGGCTTAACTTCCGGGTTCGGTATGGGACCGGGTG
>JBKJXT010000022.1:0-3798 GCA_046716205.1 Actinomycetota bacterium | reverse complement strand
GGCTTCCCTCGCCCGGGCGGTGGGATCCGCCGTCCGCCAGCGCGGGGCCGACGTCGAGGTCCTGCTCATCGCCAACGGCGCTCGCCTGACCGACGTACCGGCGGGCGCGCGCCTGCTCGAGCTGCCGGAGAACCTCGGCGTGATCGGCGGGCGCAACCGTGGCGTGGCCGAGGCGTCGGGCGACGTGCTGTTCTTCCTCGACGACGATGCGGAGTACGCAGGCGACGATGCCCTCTCCGGCGCGCTCGAGTGGTTCGAGCGTCGCCGAGACCTCGGCATCATCTCGTTCCGGATCGAGGATGCTCGCGGCGCGCCGGCGCAGCGGCGCCACGTGCCGCGGCTGCGCGCCGGTGACCCGATGCGCGGCGGGGACGTTACGCACTTCCTGGGCGGCGCGTGCGCGATACGGCGCGAGGTGTTCGACCGGTGCGGCCTGTATCCGGAGATGTTCGGCTTCGGCCACGAAGAGACCGACCTCGCATGCCGCGCGCTCGACGCCGGCTACTCGATCCGCTATGAGCCCGCGATCCTGGTGCACCACCCCAGCGAGCCGCCGTCGCGCCACGCGACCCACTTCACGCTGACGGCGCGCAACCGGGTATTCGTCGCGAGGCGCCGTCTGCCGTGGGTGCTCGCGGTGATCTACCTGAAGGTGTGGCTGATCCTGGGCCTGGCGCGCGCGCCCGACGCTGCGGCGCGCAAGGCGTACCTAAAGGGTTTCGCCCAAGGCCTGCGCGCGCCGTGCGGCGAGCGCAAGCCGATGTCGTGGCGAACCGCCTGGCGGATGACGCGCCTGGGCCGCCCACCCGTGATCTAACTGCCGGGTCGCGCCTCCCGCTCGCGCCCAAGTGGGGGCCCCGCGAAGGTCGTTACAGCGAGCGGACGTTGTGGCGCGGCAGGCCACGGCGACCGATCGCGTTGCGCGTGTCGATGATCAGCGGCGCATCCTCGACCAGGGCGCTGTAGTCGAAGTCGTCGTGGTCGGTGAGGATCACGACACAGTCGACCCCCCGCAGGATCTCTGGCGACGGCGTGACCGAGGTCATCTCGAGCGGCCCCGACTTCAGTTCGGGAACGTGGGGGTCGGCGTAGGACACCTCGGCGCCGCCGAGGCGCAGGAACCGCATCACATCCAATGCCGGCGACTCGCGGAAGTCCCGCACGTTCGACTTGAACGTCACGCCGTAGCACAGCACTTTCGCGCCGCGCAGCGGCTTCGCATCCTCGTTCAGCGCTTCCTGCACGATCCCGACGACGACTTGCGGCATGCGGATATTGATCGACTCCGCCAGCTCGATGAATCGCATGGACTCGCCGGTGAGCCGGGCCGCCCACTGCAGGTAGAAGGGATCCAGCGGGATGCAGTGTCCGCCTACGCCGGGACCCGGGTAGAACGGCATGAATCCGAAGGGCTTGGTCGCGGCCGCCTCGATCACTTCCCAGACGTCGACGCCGACCGCGCGTGCGATCCCACTTAGCTCGTTGACGAGCGCGATGTTGACCCACCGGAACGTGTTCTCCAGCAGCTTGGTCATCTCGGCCGTGCGCGCATCGGAAACCGGGTGTACCTTCTCGACGAACCGTCGATAGATCGCGGCAGCAGCCTCCGTGGAGCGAGGAGACGCGCCTCCGACGACCCGCGGGATGTTGGCGGTGTGGAACGAGCGGTTCGCCGGATCCACGCGCTCGGGCGAGTACGCCAGCAGGAAGTCGTCGTCCAGCTTCAGGCCGGTCGACTCGAGGATGGGCCGGACCATCTCCTCGGTCGTGCCGGGGTAGGTCGTGGACTCGAGCATCACGACGTGGCCCGGACGAAGGATGCCCGCGATCGTCTGCGCTGCTTTCTCGACGTAGGACACGTCGGGCTGTTTGCCGATCGCGAGCGGCGTGGGCACGCAGATGAAAAGTACGTCGCGCTCACGAAGCGACGCGGGGTCGCTGCTGAACTCCGTGAGGGCGGCAACCTCGGCTAGCTCCTCGTCGGTGACGTCGTCGATGTGCGAGTGGTTGTCACGTAGCGCGACGACGACCGCGTCCTTGAGGTCGAACCCGGTGACCGAGATGCCGGCGCGTGCCATCGTCGCCACCAGCGGCAGTCCGACGTAGCCCAGCCCGACGACGCCGGCCGACCAGGTCCACGACTCGATCTTCTGATGGATGTTCTCGGTCATCTGTGCTCCACGGTGTGCGGCCGTCACCCTACCCGTTCAGGCGCGCCGGGTTCCTTCGTCAGAGGCGGGAAGTCTAGCGATGGATGGCGTCGGCGCCTCACAACCGTTGCTAAGGTCTGACCCGCGATGAAGACCCTGCACGTGGTCGGCGCGCGGCCCAACTTCATGAAGGCCGCGCCGGTCCTGCGCGCCTTGGAAGCGGCCGGGAACCAGAACATCCTCGTGCACACCGGCCAGCATTACGACGCAGCGATGTCCGACACGTTCTTCGCCGAGCTCGACCTCCCCACCCCCGACGTCCACCTCGATGTCGGCTCAGAGAGCCACGCCGTACAGACGGCGCGCGTGATGGAACGCTTCGAGCCGGTACTGGTCGCGCAGGCGCCGGATCTGGCGCTCGTCTACGGCGACGTGAACTCGACGCTTGCCGCCTCGCTGGTGTGCGCGAAGCTCGGCGCGCGGGTCGGTCACGTCGAGGCGGGCCTGCGATCGTTCGACCGCACCATGCCCGAGGAGATCAACCGCCTGGTGACCGACCAGGTCTCGGACATCCTGTTCACGACATCCCCGGAAGCAGCGGACAACCTGGCGCGCGAGGGGGTTGCGGCGGACAAGATCCATTTCGTCGGCAACACGATGATCGACACCCTGGTCGCCTACCAAGCGCACGCGCGCGAGACGCATGCGGTCGAGGAACTCGGCCTGCCGGCGGGGGACTACGTCCTGGTGACGCTCCATCGCGGTGGCAACGTGGACGATCCGGTCCGGCTGAAGGGGTTCCTCTCCGCGATCGAGACGGGCGCGGGGGCAACGACGGTGGTGTTCCCGATCCATCCCCGAACGCGTGCCGTGATGCAGGCGAACGGACTCGAGACCTCGCTGCGCCTGATCGAGCCTCAGCCGTACCTGAAGTTCCTCGACTTGATGAGCAACGCCCGGGTCGTGCTGACCGATTCGGGAGGCATCCAGGAGGAAACGACGATCCTGGGGGTCCCGTGCCTGACGGCGCGCGACAACACCGAGCGACCGATCACGGTCGAGATGGGAACGAACCGCCTGGTGGGCGCCGATCCCGCGCGGATCGCCGGAGTGCTCACGCAGGCGCTGGGGGAGCCGCGGAAGGACACTGCGCGCCCGCCGCTATGGGACGGCAAGGCAGCGGAGCGCATCGCAGAGATCGTCGCCGGCATGGGGTAGCGCGCGTGGGCATCGAGGGGTCGATACCATGACGACCATGCGTCGCTACCTCGTCACCGGTGGCGCGGGTTTCATCGGCTCGAACTTCGTCCGCCATCTGTTCGAGAACGAGCCTGACGCCCGCGTCACGAACCTCGACTCCTTGACCTACGCAGGCGTGCGCGCGACCGTCGACGAGCTCGACGCGAACCCCAACCACACCTTCGTCCAAGGCGACATCCGCGATGCGGAACTGCTCGATGGCCTCGTCGCCGGTCACGACGTGATCGTGAATCTCGCCGCAGAGACGCACGTCGATCGCTCGATCAGCGGCCCGGCGATCTTCCTGGACACCAACATCCTTGGAACGAACGCCTTGCTGGACGCCGCGAAGCGTCACGACGTCGGCCGGTTCATCCACGTCTCGACCGACGAGGTGTACGGCTCGATC
>JBKJXT010000021.1:0-3680 GCA_046716205.1 Actinomycetota bacterium | reverse complement strand
AAGGCGCTCTCCGGCGGCATGCGTCGTCGCGTCGCGCTCGCGCAGGCACTCCTGGGCGACCCCGAGCTGCTCGTCCTCGACGAGCCGACCGCTGGACTCGACCCCGAGCAACGGCTGCGGTTCCGCGAGGTCATCTCGACGATCGCACAGCGCCAGACGGTGATCCTGTCTACGCACCAGACCGAGGATGTCGCCGCCTTGTGCGCGCGCGTCATCGTGGCGAACGAAGGTCGCGTGCTGTTCGACGGGGTACCTCGTGACCTCTCCGAAACCGCGCGGGGGTCGGTGTGGGTGGCCGACGAGCGTGACCCACGTGCGCGGCTGTCCTGGCGTACGGGTGAAGGCATGCATCGTCACATCGGCGATGCGCCGGTCGATGCGCGCCTTGTTGAGCCGACGATCGAGGACGCCTACCTGCTGCTGGTCGGAGAACGTGCCGCGGAATCCGATGCAGCGTGAGACGGGAAGCGGTGCACGGATGAGCGCGATCTCAGAAGACGTGGAACGCACCAACGATGTTCCGGCGACCCGGATGCCGCGTCGCGACCCGCGCAGGGCGGTCCGCGCGCTGGCGCATGTCGAGGGCAAGCGCCTGATCATGCATCCCGCCTTCATCGCGTTCGTTGCCCTCGTGGTTGGTCCCCTCATGCTCATCATCGGGGAGCCGCTGGGCATGAGCGAGGGGCTCATCATGATCTCGTTGTTCTCGTGGCCGATCGCAGCGGGAACGATGATCGCGACGAACCTAGCCGTGCGGCGCGCGGCGCGCGACGATGCGCAAGATCTGGAGGACGCGGCCTCGCTGAGCGAGCCCGCCCGCACGGTCGCGCATCTGCTCTCAGTCCTGTACGCCGTCGCCGTTACCGCCGTACTGATGACGGCGTGGGTCGTCTACCTGCGCTCGAACGACGCCGTGGGCGCACTCGATGTCGCAGAGGCCGCCACGCCGCTCGGCTACATCGCCGGCGCCGGCGCGATCGGGGTCTTCATGGGGCGCTGGGTGCCGTGGAGCCTCGGATGGCTGGCCGGTCTTGCGACGGTGATCGTCGCCCAGGTCGGCGTGAGCAGGATCCAGCCGGAAGCGCATCCACTGCGGTGGCTCGCGCCATGGGTTCCCGCCGACGAGCATCTCGGCTTCGAGCTGCTGCCGCGCGTCGCAGGCTGGCATCTGCTGTACCTGTTCGGGCTCGCGGCGATCGTCGGGGTGTTGGCGCTGATGCGTCGAGGCCCCTCTCGCGCGATCGCTGCGTCGCTGGCGATCACGATGCTCGTGACCGCGGGGGCCGCGTTCGGCCAGACGCGGCCCTTGTCCGACGAGAAGGCGGCGCAGATCGCCACCGCGATCGTAACGCCGCCCTCGCTGTGTGAACAGCGTGGCGCGATCCGGGTGTGCGTCTATCCGAGCGCGGAGCATGCACGGGCTTCCTTCTTCCCGCCGGCGCAGAGCGTGTTCGATCAACTGCCCGCGCCTCTTCGAGGAGAACAACTCGACATCCGTCAGCATTCCGGGTGGTCAGCGATGCTCTCGCTCCCGGCAAGCGTGATCGCGCAGCTTCCGGACAGTGCGCCCCCGCCTCCCTACGTGTGGCCCGATGACGGTGCCGTGCACGTGGACCACCGCGTCGACGACGTCGCCGGTTCGTTCGAGATACAGATGGCGATCGCCCTGCGGGTCGCGCTGCGCGCGGTTGGTCTCCCGATGGAACCGGGCACCGGAGCGGTCGGCCAACCGAGGCGACTGGTGCGCCATCCCGACCGGGTCAAGGCGGAGCCGCCCGTCGAAACTGGTGTGCCGACCTTGCTGCGGTGCGTCTCGGGCGGTCAGGCGCGCGCTGTGGTGGCACTCTGGCTCACGGGTCAGGCGACGACGGGGGCGCGACGGCTCCTCACGGTCGCCGGCGACCCCGGCGAGGAGTTCCACGACGACGGGATCTCGCACCGACTCGGCACGGACTCGATCTCGACGACGACCGACGACCTGCTGTTCATCGAACCGGCGCTGTGGAGTGCGGACATGCCCTCTCCGACACTGTTCGCAGCCTCGGATCTGCAGTACGCGAACCAGATGCTGCAGCGACCCGACGACGCCGTGGGAGCTGCGGTACGCGCGAACTGGGATGTGCTGACCGACCCAAGGACACCCACCTCGACGCTGGTGGGATCGCTGGACCTGGTGCCGCTGCCGTCGAACATGACCACGTTGCCCTTCGCGCCCATCGAGCCACGCTGCACGTGACGTGAACCGTCCGTGACGCTGGATACGACAGGCTAGACATGACGGGGTTGATGGGGATCAGAGCGCGCCAGGTGCGGGCGCTCATCGTTCCGCTCCTGCGCGTGGTCCGCTGGCATCCCGTTGTGGTGATGGCCGGGCTGTGCGCCGGGTTGAGCGCGTTGCTGCAGTCGAAGGATGAGATGAACGCCTTCATGTTCCTGCGTGTCGTGGCCGTGCTGCTGTGCATGGCGGTCGCGTTCCATCTCGATGACCCGGCGGCTTCCCTCACCGCTGCCGTTCCACTGACGCTGCGTGCGCGGCGAGTGTTGCGCATGACGATGGGGGCGGTTCTCGTCGGCGTCTGCTGGTTCGCACTCGCGACCCAAGCGGTGGGTTTCGATGCGGCTACCGGCCGCGACGCACCTGGCGCAGAGCCGTTCCCGATAGCGCGCCTCACGCTCGAATTGCTCGTGTGGTTCACCGTCTCCCTCGCCGCGGCCGCCTTCATCGCGCGACGCTACGGTGACGATCGTGGCGGGATCGGCGCTGCGCCGGCCATGCTGTTCCTCGTGTGGTTCGCGGCGAGACTCCCCGACCGCTACATTGTCTTAGCGAGCCCCGGGTCAGACCGGTGGGCAGAGGCCGGGAAACATCTGTCGATCATGTTGCTGGGCGCTCTCATCATGCTTTGGTTCATCCACCGTGACCCCGCCGCCCGCAGCCTCGTCCGTTCGTGGCCGCGCAGGGACACCGATGTGCCGCTCGTCGACGCACCCCCGCGTAGCACCGCGGCCGTAGGGGATGCGCAACATCAAGCCGCGGGGCAAGGGGGACACCTGTGAGTACAACACGCAAGATCCTGGTCGGAGCGTTCACATCCGCGATACTCGCCGCCAGCTTCACGGTCTGGAGCGGATACGCGGCCGCGGACGGCGGCGCCAAGGCCGTGTTGCGGAACCAAGCCGGAGCTGAGCTAGGCGTCGTTCGCTTCAGCGAGGATGACGGCAAGATCCTGGTGAAGGTCGAAGCAGCCTTCCCAAGTGCACTGGCCGCTGGGTTCAAGGGCTTCCACATCCACGCCGGCACCGAGTGCACGGGCACGTTCACCACGGCGGCGGGTCACCTCGGTCACAACGCGGCGAGCCCGACCACGACGCCGCACTCAACGCACGAGGGCGACATGCCGGTGTTGCTGGTCAACCAGGACGGCACGGCGTACGCGCGCTTCCTGACCGACCGTGTCGACATCGCCGACATCACGGGTCGCACCGTGATCGTGCATGCGGGACCGGACAACTACGGCAACGTCACCAAGTACGGCACCCCGGACGCCGCAACGCTTGGCACCGGAGACGCCGGCCCGCGCTACGCGTGTGGCGTGATCCGATAATTCCCACGACTCGGGGAGGGGGGGGCGGGGTGGGGGGGGGGGGGGGATGTTTAGAACCCCCCACCGGGGCCCCGG
>JBKJXT010000020.1:0-3546 GCA_046716205.1 Actinomycetota bacterium | reverse complement strand
CCCCCGCGCCTCGCGTCCGCATTCGCACCGTCTTCGTCCCGAGGCTGATCGAGATCGTTCGCGAGCGCCCGGCGGTCGTGGCATCGGTCGCCGGCGGGCTCGCGATCGCGCTCGGCGTGATCGCGGCACTCGTCCTCGTCGGACGACGCAGGCGCAAGGAACGCGAGCGGACCGGTGAAGACACCGCGCGACTCGAGTACGGTCGCCTGACGAAGTCTTTCCTCGACCATCTGTCCCACGAGCTCTACACCCCGCTCACGCCAGTGAAGGCGTACGCGTCCATGCTGAAGCGTATCGATCTGCCGCGCGACGAGGTTCAGGGAGTCGCCGACAAGATGATCGCGGCGTCCGGCAGGCTCGAGCGCGTCTTCGAGGTGCTCGTCGCGCTCGCAGATGTCCGGCGTGACACGATAGACACGCAGGATGCCATCGACGTGCCGGCCGCGATCGGACGCGCGCTGGATCGCGTCGAGCAGCCTCGCCGCCGCTCGATCGTGGTCGAGGTAGACCCAGCCCTCCCGCAGGTGCGCGCGAACGGGCGGCTGCTCGAGCTAGCAGTGTGGGCGCTCATCGAGAACGCGACGAAGTTCTCCGAGGATGAGATCGTCGTCCGAGCCGATGTACGCAGGCGACGTGACAGCAGGGATGTGCTTCAGATCCGAGTGACTGACCGAGGCATCGGGATGACCGCCAAACAGTTGCGCGTCGCGACGGATGCGTTCCGACAGATCGACTGCTCGCTGACCCGGCCCGTTGGCGGACTGGGCGTCGGTCTCGCGCTTGCCGACGAGGTCGCGCGCGCACACAACGGCCGCCTGCTCGCGTCGTCACGTCGTGGGAAGGGAAGCACGTTCACGGTCTCGATCCCGCTCATCCCCGGCGTGCGCGGGATCCCTGTCAGCCAGCAGCCAGCGAACGCGCAGGCTAACCCCGCGGCGCATCCGGACCTCACTCCGTGCGCAAGACGGCGGCTGGTGAGATCGCGCGCGCCATGCGCGCAGGCACCGCGGCGAACACGTTCGCCGCCAAGAGCGCCCCGAGGCTCAAGAGGACCAGCGCCAGCGCGGGAGTTGTAGGTGCTTCGACGACCCCCATGCGCCGAGCGACAAGGGTCCATACGATCCGGCCGATAGCGATGCCGAGAGGCACGCCAAGCACGATCCCGAGCGAAACGAGCGTCGTCGCCTGCCAGGCGATCATCGAGGACAGCTGTCGACCATCGAATCCGAGTGCGCGCAGGACCGCATGCTCATGCCGGCGACGACGGACCGTCGTCACGAGGGTGTGGGTCAATGCGAGAGCGGCGAGGAGGGCAAGGAACACACCCAGGAGCCGGGGGGTCGCCTCGACGAGTTTGAGATTGTTCGCCTCCGCGGGCAGCTTCGGGCGGATCACCTGCGCCCCTGTCCGGCGCTCGACCTCACGGTTCGCGGAACCTTCATCGAAACCATCGGCCCAGGTGATCACCAGGTCTCGATTGAGCGTTGTCGCATCCACCAGGCTTTCGAGACTGCTCTGGATAAGCGCTGCACCGGTACCGACGCCGCCGCGTTCATCGAGGATCGGGAAGGCCCCTCTCCCCACGACGCGGAGCCTGAGCGTAGCGCTCGATCCGATCACCCTGACGACGCCACCGACCCGGAGGCCGGCGTCGCGAAGCGTTGCGGATCCCAACACAACCTCATCTGCTGCGGTCGGCATACGTCCTTCGAGGAGCGTTGGGCCTGCCGTCCCTTTGAGACTCTCGAACGTGTAAACGTTGACGTCGCGACCATCGATCTGCGCGAGACTCGAAGTGACCGTGCCGAGATCACGCACCGCCGGATCGGCGACAAGGTCGTCGCCGTGCTCTTCGATCACGCCGCCTCGGAATCCTGCGACTGCCGCGTCCCAGGGGAACCCATACTTCGAGGGCGTCGCTACGAGACCATCGAGGCTGGATGTGAAAAGGGCCACGGAGACGAGGCCGACGACTCCAAAGACGATGCCGGCTAGCGCCGATCCCACGGGAACGGCGGTAGTGCCTCGACCCGGCTTGAGGGCCATACGCACACCGATCGAGGTAGCCGCTGGAACACCTAGCAATGCAAGTGCGCGCACGAGCGCCGGGCCTCGTCCGCCCGCAGAACGGTCGAGGCTCTCATCGGAGGTGACTCGGCTCGTGAACCACGAGGACAGGGTCGTCAGCGTCGTCACGATCACCACGATCGCTACGAACCCATACGCGAGAACGGCGCCGTCGAACCAGAAACCGAGATCGCGCTCGGCCTTGCGTGCCAGGCCAACCGGCAGGAGAGGCGATGCGGCGACGGCAACCACAACCGCGGTCACAGCGCCGCCGACCGCAACCGGTAGTGCGGACAGCGTCGAGGCAGCGGTTCGCTGACGATGCGTCATCCCGAGTGTGCCAAGACTTGTTTGGTCACCTGCTTCCCCGGCAACGTGTCGCCCCAAGGCCTGCCCGACCGCAACCATCCCCGCGACGCCTGCGAACAGGGCGCACAGGATCAGCGCGGTGACAAGGACATCGATGCTGTCGGCGATCTTTTCCCCCAGCTCTCGCGCAAGCTGGATCTCGACCCCCGGATCACCCCGATAGATCTCACGCACGGATCTGACCACGGCCGTCACGTCCGCGCCCTGACGCAACCGGACGCGCGCGCCGCCTTCGTAGATGCCGATCTCTCCGCTGTACTCACGATAGAAGTCCTGTGGGAGCAATGCCCGGACCGCGAAGCTGCCCAGGCTCTCGCTCAGATCATCCGGATGAGCCGCGATCCCGGTCATGGTGAGGGTCACGATCGGTCCCGCCGGTTCGACGGCCCCTCCTTCACCGAACAGCGCGCCGAACTGGTCTGGGGCGAAGGACTCGAACACGACGCGGTCGCCAACGGAGAGATCTGCTTCGGTGGCGAATCGTTCGGTCGCGGCGAACTCGTCGATCCGTTCAGGCCGAGGCATCCGTCCATCGACCATGCGCGGACGATCGATACGTGTTCCGAACGTGCCATCCGGTCCGACTGCCGCCAGGAAGTCGAGATACGGATACAGGTCGGTCCCTTGCGGACGGATGAAGGGGAAAGCCATACGCGATAGCGCAACTACCTCCGGCAATCGCTCGACAGCTTCGAACCGGCTCGGGTCCGGATCTGACGGCGTGATGTCGATGTCGCCCGCGAGGGTTTCCTGCCGATAACGCTCGAACGCCGTTGACGAACGGCGCGCCCCTGCAGTCAGCGCGAGGACGGCACCGCCCGCAAGACCGGCCATGAGCGCGAGCGCCACGGCTGCGCGCCACCGACGACGCATCTGTGCGCGCGCGCGATACCAAGCCGCTCTCACGGCACCATTAGAACGTGAACGGTCTCTTCACGTCTACAGCGACGATCGAGAACGTCGGCGGGGCCGGCATGGAGATCGCGACGACGAGCAACGTGAAGCCCAAGAACAGTCGTCGATCTCGACGCGCGTCGAGGTTCCGGGGATGGTCAAAGAGCACGTCGTGAGGAGGATGACCTTGTTGCGCATCACTGCACTTTCTTGCAC
>JBKJXT010000019.1:0-7426 GCA_046716205.1 Actinomycetota bacterium | reverse complement strand
TACGCACGCTGCCCTCGATAGACGAGCTTTTGGCGCGTCCGTCACTCTCCGCCCTTCTCGCACCGCACCCCCGGCCGCGATCGATTGCAGCGCTGCGCAAGGCTGTCGACGATGCACGCGCCCGCCTGCTTGGTGGCGACGCGCGAGGGTTTTCCGATGAAGACGTGCACGCGGCGCTGAGCGCCCTCGGTCGCCCCAACCTAAGGCCGGTCCTCAACGCGACGGGCGTGGTGCTGCACACCAACCTCGGGCGCGCGCCGTTGTCGGATGAGGCGATCGCGGCGGTGGTGCAGGCGACGGGTGCGGCGTCGGTCGAGTTCGACGTCGACACCGGCGAGCGAGCACGGCGCGCGCCGGTAGCAGCGACGCTGGCGGCGGCGATGTGCGATGCCGAGGATGCGCTGGTGGTGAACAACAACGCCGGCGCGCTGCTGTTGATCCTGGCGGCGCTGGCGCACGGGCGCGAGGTGGTCGTGTCGCGCGGCGAGCTGATCGAGATCGGCGGGGAGTTCCGGCTGCCCGACGTGATGGAGGCCTCAGGCGCGCGCCTGCGCGAGGTCGGCACGACGAACCGGACGCACGTGCGCGACTACTCCTCGGCGGTCGGGGCCGAGACCGCGATGATCCTGAAGGTGCACCCGTCGAACTACGAGATCGTGGGGTTCACGACGCAGCCCTCGATCGCGGAGCTCGCGTCGCTGGGCGCGCCGCTGGTCTACGACACCGGCAGCGGGCTGCTGCGCCCCGACGCACGGTTGCCCGACGAGCCCGACGCTGCGACTGCGCTGGCCTCCGGCGCGGCGTTGGTCTGTTTCAGCGGGGACAAGTTGCTGGGCGGGCCACAGGGCGGCGTGATCGCCGGGCGCGCCGAGCTGGTCGAGCGATGCCGCCGGCACCCGATCGCGAGAGCGGTGCGAGCGGACAAGCTGACGCTGGCGGCGCTGGAGGCGACGCTGTGGCAGCACGCCCGCGGGGCCGCCGACGAAGTCCCCGCCTTGGCGATGCTGGACGCCGACGTGCGCGGGCGCGCCATCACCGTCGCGGAGTCGGTGCCCGGCGCGCGCATAGCCGACGGCGAGAGCGTGACCGGCGGCGGCTCGGTGCCTGGCCGCTCGATCGCGACGACGGTGATCCGGGTGGAGGCGCCACGCCCGCACGCCGTCGCGGCGCGCCTGCGCGCCCACGAGCCCCCGATCATCGCTCGCATCGACGCGGGCGCAGTGGTGATCGACCTCCGCACGGTGCGCGCCTCCGACGACGAGGCCGTAACCGAAGCGCTGCGCGCCGCCATCGAAGACTAGCCCCGCACGCGCGCCGCCCTCGGCCCTTGACAGGCGGCAGGCAAAGCGGCAATAGTATAGGCAATTATACCGGCAGCAGGGAAGGCAGGTAGCTATGACGACCTCAGCAGCGTTGGATCGAGCGGTCGAGGTGAAGGATGTCGTCAGCGCTCTGAGGCGCTACGGCCTCACGCAGAAGGACCTCGCGACCGCGACGGGTGCGGCGGAGCGTTCGGTGCGCAACTGGGCGTCGACCTCTGCCATCCGCCCGACGCACGAAGATCGACTTCGAGGCGTTCGCACGATCGTCCTCATCCTGAAGGACTCGCTCAGCGACCGCGGCGTCGGCCAATGGCTTCGCGCCCAGAACCGACTGCTCGGCGGCGCGCGTCCGATCGAGCTGCTGGGCAAAGGCGAGATCGACGCCGTACGCAAGGCGGCCGAGTCTTTCATCGACGGCGCCTACGTCTGACGTGAGGTTGCGCTAGATGGCGCGCCGCGGTCGGGCGCGAGCGAAGCTCTCTGCCCTGAGGACACTGTCGCCGCGCACGGTTACCGGATCGTTCTGGCACCAGGGACCGGTGAACCGTCCCCTTCTCTCCTTCGCCTCGCCTCCCGTCGGCGACGGCAGGTATCACCGATCCGACGCGGCGGGCGCGTGGTACGCCTCGTCAAAGGAGGGTGCGGCGTGGATCGAGTTCTTCCGTCACACCACCTCGACAGAACTCTCGCCGCTCGAGGTGAAGCGCCGGGTCGGCCGCGTCGAGGTTGATCGCCTCGACGTCCTCGATCTCAAGGATCCGGATGTCCTGTCAGCGCTTGGCATCGAAGAGGACGATCTGATCGCCGACGACCTGGCTCTGTGCCAGGACATCGCGGAAGCCGCCGCCGCCTTGGGCTTCATGGCGATCCTCGCGCCGTCGGCAGCGATGATGGGTGAGAAGACGCTTGTCGTCTTCCCGGCTGGCGTCAAGCACGTGAAGGAGGTTCATTCGCGCGTCCGTGTTGCGCCGAAGAGCATCCGACGCGTCCTCCGCCAAGCGAGAGTGCCGGGGCCCGCTCGGATCGCGATCAGCCAGTGGGCGAGGCGATGAATCACTAAACCGCGGCGGCGGCGGGACACTTCATGTAGCGAATGCGGTACCCCAGTCGCTGGGCGCGACGCCACTAGTTTGAAGTTGCGGGTCACCACTTCCCGTGCTTCCTCTATCCACTCAGCCGACTGGGTACCCCCAACGCGATACGATGTCGCCCCGATGGCGCGCAATTGGCGGTCGATCCGGGTCGATCTCATCGAGGGTCGGGGCTCGGATTTCTGGCCGCGTCCCGGCCGCGTCTTCGCCGCGGCGGGCGCGCACACGTTCGCCGATCTGGCGACAGCCATCGACACCGCTTTCGCGCGCTGGGATCACGCTCATCTCCACGTGTTCGAGCTCGGCGACGGGTCGCGCATCGGCTCGGTCTTCGAGGACGAGGACGATGACGATGACGACGGCCTGGTGGAAAGCGGAACGGTGAAGCTCGGTCGGCTCTCGACGGGAGAGTCGTTCGTCTACACGTTCGACTTCGGCGACGACTGGACGCATCTGTGCACGGTTGGCGACGAGAAGATCGACCCGACGGAGGTGCTCGGCATCGTCCCGACGAAACCGTTGCCGTACGACGGTTGGGGGACGATGCCGGACCAGTACGGGCGCCGGTGGGACTCCGACGACGGCGAGGGGAAGCCACCACCGAACCCGGGCAAGCGCGACCTCCCCCCGTTGAGCCCCGGCTGGGGCGCGCGGGGCAACGCGTAAGTCCGGAGGCTCGCGCAGGGTGGCGTGACCGAAGCGTTGCGCGCCGCCCTCGACACCTAGCCCCGCACGCGCACCTCCCTCGGCATCGCCATCAGAGCTTTTCATACGGGATAGCGCTCACCGGTGAGCGCTATCCCGTATGAAAACCGCGGGGCACGAGGTGCTGACGGCAACAGGTCGATGCGGCCGGGATGCATGAGGCGCCGGGATGCATGAGGCGCCGGGGGTTCCCAGTCGCTGGGCGCGACGCCTTCAGTTGAAGTCGCAGGTCACCACTTCCCGTTCTTCCCGGTCTGTCAACCCAGGCGACTGGGTACCCCCACCGAGATACGAAGTCGCCCCGATGGTGTGCACTCGGTCGTCGATCCGGGTCGCGACGCAGTGGGTCCGGCGCGCCGCAGTTAAGGCGCGACGCTGTTACGGCGCGCCGATGCGGTAGATCTGCGCGGTCCCTAGGTCGCTCACCAGCGTCGCCGACGGCCAGCGCGTGCGATCCAACGGGAGCCCGTACCGCGTCACCACGAAGTCCGCCGTCGTCGCCTTCTCCCGCGGCGCGCGCACCACGCACCCTGAGTACCACGCCACCGGCGCGACCTGATCGGCCTCGGCAACGCACCCCTCACCGGCCACCGCGTCGAGCGCCCGCGCGATCCGCACGTTCTCCGCGCGCCGCGCCACCGCCGAGCGCGTCTCCGCCACGGTCACCACCGTCCCCGCGGTCGCAACCACTACGCCCGCCACCACCGCGAGGCGTGCCGGCACCCCGGCGACCACCCGCGCGCCCGCCACGGCCAGCAACGCCACAGAGAAGAACACGAACCGCGGCTCCGCGTGCGACGACACCCCGAGCACCACCATCGTGACCACCGCCGGCGCGACCAAGAACGCTCGCGTCCGGTCCGCCGAAGCGCCAGCCCGCCGCCACACGAACTCCCCCAGCCCGACCAGCATCAGCGCGCCCACCACCGGCCCTGCCAGCCAGAACGGGATCCCAACCGCGTAGTCCCACAACCCGCGCTCCGGCGCGGAGGTGTTCACGAAGCTTCTCGTCTCGACGAGCACGCTCCACGGCGCGCCGTACTGTTGCCACGACCGCACCGCGTGCGGCAGTAACAGCACGCCCAACGCCGCCGCGACGAAGCCGACCCGCCGCCACGCGCGCCAGATCACCGCCGCGCTCACCAACACCGCCGCGATCGGCACGACCGACCCGTACCGCAGATAGAACGCCCCAGCGGCCAGCGGCGCGGCCCACGCCACGGCACCACCCGAGGAGAGCCCTCGCCACAGCACCCACCACATGAAGACCAACAACCCCGCCGCACCCACGTCGGTCATGAACTGCGCTCCGCGCTCCAAAAACGGCGGCGCGAAGCCCACCGCGACCGCCGCCATCGCCGCCACCCGCCCATCGCCAACAGAGCGTCCAACGACCCATACGCCGGCGACGGCCACCGCGCCCCACACAACGCCGACCGCGCGCCACGGCGCCGGCGTGCGCGCCCAGTCACCCATCCACGCCGTCATAGCCGGCAACCCGGGCGCGCGATGCACGTACCACGCCGACGCCGGCACGCCTGACTCAAGCGAGCGCGCCTTCACCGCATACGCCGCCTCGTCGAACTCGAACGGCGCGCGCACCGCGATCGCACACGCCGTCGCGATCGCGAACCCCGCCACGATCACCCCGAGCGTGCGCACCGCCGAAGCGTACGTCGCACCCGACGATCCTGTCCGCATGTGCGAAGATTCCAGGTATGCATGTCGTCTCCACCGCCGGCCACGTCGACCACGGCAAGTCGACGCTCATCGAGAAGCTCACCGGCATCGATCCGGACCGCCTCGCCGAAGAGAAGCAGCGCGGTCTCACCATCGACCTCGGCTTCGCGTGGCTCACGCTGCCCACCGGGCGCGAGGTCGGCATCGTCGACGTTCCCGGCCACGAACGCTTCATCCACAACATGCTCGCCGGCGTCGGCAGCGTCGACGCCACGATCTTCGTCGTCGCCGCGAACGAAGGCTGGAAGCCGCAATCAGAAGAGCACCTCCAGATCCTCGAGATGCTCGGCGCGCGTGCAGCCGTCGTCGCGCTGACGAAGTCAGACCTCGTGGACGCAGACGTCCTCGAGCAGCGTCGCGCGCAGATCGCCGGGCGCCTCGAAGGCACCCCGTTGGAAGCGGCCGAGATCATCCCCGTCAGCACCGTCAACGGCACCGGCCTCGTGCAGCTGCAGATGGCGCTGGACCGCCTGCTGGACGGCGCCGGCGCGCCCGACGACGCGGGTCGCCCGCGCGTCTTCGTCGATCGCGCGTTCACCGTTAACGGCGTCGGCACCGTCATCACCGGCACGCTGACCGGCGGCCGCCTCGCGATCGACGCCCCGGTCATGGTCCTGCCCGCCGGACACCGAACGCGGATCCGAGGCATCCAGACCCACCGTCGTGTTTTGGAGGAGGCGGTACCGGTCAGCCGCGTGGCGTTGAACCTCGCCGGTCTCGAGCGTGCCGGCGTCAGGCGTGGGGACGCCATCGTGCTGCCCGCGCACTGGGCCCCGACGACCGACCTCGACGTGTCACTGCGCGCCGTCCGCTCGCTCGACCACGAGATCACCAGCCGCGGCTCCTTCAAGGTCTACGTCGGCTCGGCCGAGATCGACTGCCGCCTGTCGCTGTACGAGACCGAGGCGCTCAAGCCCGGCCACGATGCGTTCGCGCGCCTGACGCTGACACATCCCGTCGTGGCAGCGCCGCACGACCGCTTCGTGTTGCGCGACGCTGCGCGCCGGCAGACCGTCGGCGGCGGCACTATCCTCGACGCGCACCCACCGACCCTGCGCGGCACCGCGCGCGCCGCGCGCCCGGCGCAACTCCACGCCCGCGCGCAGGCGAAACGCGACGACATCCCCACGCTGCTCGTCGCCGAGCGCGGCCTCGTACCGCGCGCAGATCTCGAACACCTCACCGGCTCTGCCGCGCCACCGCGCGACGCCGTCGCGCTGCGAACGCTCGAGGTCTCCCAAACGCTCTACGACGACATCGCGCGCGCCATCACCACCACGCTCGAGACGTTCCACCGGCGCGCGCCGCTGGTGCGCGGCTTGCCGCGCGACGACCTGCGCGAGGCCGCGCAGATCAAGAACGCGCGCTTGTTCGTGGAGATGCTCGACGCGGTGGCGGGCATCGTGTGCGACGGTCCGCTGGTGCGGCTCACGACGCACGCCGTCACGCTCACCCTGGAACAGGAAGCGGCGCGCGACATCCTGCTGCAGCAGCTGCGCGATGCGCGATTCATGCCGCCGGGCGTGCGCTCGCTGGAGGACACCCACGGCGCGCCCCTGGTGCGCGCGCTGATCGAAGGCGGCGCGCTCATCCAGCTGACCGAGGACATCGTGCTGACCGGCGAGCAACTCGAGGAAGCCAAGCATCTCATCACCGCCGCGACGCAGGCGTCGGGCCCGCTGACGACCTCGCAGATCCGCGAGATCCTGGGCACGAGCCGCAAGTACGCGATCCCGTTGCTGGAGTACCTCGACCGCGCCGGTTTCACGCGCCGCAGCGGCGAGGTGCGCGAGCTGGTGTAGAGCGCGCGCAGCGCCGCCCTAAGGCGCCCGCAGCTCCGCGATCGCCTCCACCTCGACCGACGCGCCCAGCGGCAGCTCCGCCACCCCGATCGCCGACCGCGCGTGCCGCCCGTCCTCGCCGAACACCTCCACGAACAGATCGCTGGCGCCGTTGCCGATCTGCGGCTGCGCGCGGAACCCCGGCGCGCTCGCCACGAACACCGTCAGCTTCACCATCCGCGCGATGCCGTCCAGCGACCCCGCGCCGGCGCGCAGTTGCGCCAGCACGTTGATCGCACACCGGCGCGCCTCGCCCACCGCATCCTCGACCGAGACGTCCTGCCCTACGAGCCCCGTGTGGCGGATCCCGCCCTCGCCGAGCGGCAGTTGCCCGCTGACGAACAACAGCGAACCGCTCCGCACGACGGGGATGTAGGAGGCGACGGGTGGGGGCGGCTCGGGCAGCGTGATGCCGAGCTCGACCAGGCGCGCCTCCGCACTCACGCCGGCTGCCCCATCGCGCGCTTCAGGATCGCCACGGTGCCGGGCACGTCGGAGGGTTGGTAGACCTGGACGAGTTCCCAGCCGTCTTCCCCCCAGTTGTTCAGGATCTCTTGGATCGAATGAGGGATCAGGGGCACTGATGCGTATTCCCACTTCTGCACGACACACCTCCGCGTCGACGACGCGCGGAGCCTACTCAATAGAGAAGAGCGGGCCCCCCGGGGGGGCCGTTGCCCGCGTCGGGGGGGGGGGGGGTGGGGTGTCTAATAAAAAAAATAACCAG
>JBKJXT010000018.1:0-14428 GCA_046716205.1 Actinomycetota bacterium | reverse complement strand
CCGTAAGCCAGGGGGGCGGGGCTGCGGGGCGCAACGAGCGCACGGAGTCATTCCCGCTCGATGGCTCCGTGCATCATCGAGTCCTCACGAGCCAGGAACACCACGTGGAGCGTGATGACGGCGGCTGGCGCGTTCTCGTTCCGGTGACCGAGCGCGGCGACGCCATCGGGATCCTCGAACTCAAGATCCCGTATAACCCTGATACCGAAACCGTTGCGTACATGACGTCTGCCGCGCACGCCCTCGCGTACACCCTGATCGCGGCCCGACGGCACACCGACCTTTTCGAATGGGCGCAGCGCGACGTGCCGTTCTCGCTCCCGGCCGAGATCCAGCGTCGCCTGCTGCCTGACTCCTACACGGTCGAAGGCGGCCCTTTCACCCTCGCCGGCTGGCTCGAGCCGGCGGCGACCGTGGGCGGAGACACCTTCGACTACTCCGTCGATCGCGAGTACCTGTACGCCTCCGTCACCGACGCCATGGGCCACTCCATCGGTGCCGCTTGGCTCGCCACGCTCGCGGTCGGCGCTCTCCGCAACACCCGCCGGTCGGTGGCGTCACCAGCCGAACAGGCGGACGCGGCGAACGCCGCTCTGATCGCCGCCGCCCCCGACCAATTCGTCACGGGCCAGATCATGCGGATCCGGATCGCCGACGGCGCCGTAGACATCGTCAACGCCGGCCATCCCCCGCCGTTCCTCCTCCGGGCCGGTACAGCGGTAGCGCTCGACCTGACCCCCGACCTGCCACTCGGTCTTGGGAGCGTTGCCTACCAGACCCACACACTGAAGCTCGAAGCCGGCGATCGGCTCATGGTCGTGACCGACGGGTTCCTCGAACGGAACTCAAGTCTCGCCGTCAGCGACATCCTCGTGCAGTCCGCTGACCGGCACCCCCGCGAGGTCGTCCGTGAGCTCGCTCGAAACCTGCTCGACGCAACCGGCGGCGACCTCCGGGACGACGCGACCGTCCTTTGCATCGACTGGTACGGCCCGCGTGGTGTCCGCGAGGCCACCGGAGGGGCCAGCCTCGACCGGGCGACACCCGACTAGCCGCGCTGGCCGCGAGAACGAGAGCAACGGCCTCGGGTCGTCGGAACGAGGACGGCTCTCCGGGAAAGCGACACAAGGCGGGCCCGCGTCTGCAACTTCGATCTCGATACCGGGCGGACATCCGATGGGATTCGTCAGGGCCCGGGACACAGGAAAGGTGACAAGCGGACGGGGACCCACAAAGCCCACACATCAACCTTGGTAGATGTCCACCCACAGTTGACTTCACCAGACTTATTCCATTGGGTTAGATCGGATTTCTTGAATTCGAAGGTGAAGCCATTCGCCCAGAACCCGACTGGGAAGGACGCGTCGACACCATTTCGAGAGTTGTCGGTTAGGAAACACTTTCCCATCGAGGGGCCGACCGCCCGTGTCCAGGTAGATGTGCTCCTTGTGGGGAGCGGGGGGCTCTCCCATCTCAAAGGCCAGTTCCTGCAAAGCCAGCTGGACTGTCAAGAGGAAGGAAAAGTCAGCAGACCCGAATCGGGTGAACCCCGACGAGCAGGGCGCCATCCTGATGCATTGCGTCATGTCGAGGAAGAATCGCTCTCCCGATACCGGGTGACGAACCCCGCGTCCGAACCATCGCGCCGGTTCCCAGCCGTGGGAGCGTCGAGCCCCGGCATGCAGGCAGGAGCCGTGCCCTCGGGCGACGAACAGGGCTTCCATGGAACGGCGCGATTTCATCAAAGCCCTGGCCGTGGTTGGAACCGGCCTAACGATGCACCGGTCACTAGGGTCGACGCTCGGTGGGGTTTCGGGAGGCACGGGCGCATCCCGCCTCTCGCGGCTCGGGAGCTCGCTCGTCCTCGTGCACTCCGATCTGCACAACCATAGCTTCATCTCCGGTGACGCACGGGGCGCGCCCCGGCGCGCGCTGCACGAGGTCCGCTTGGCCGGCATCGACGTCGCATGCATGACCGAGCACGCCGTGTCGGGCAAGGACCACGGCGAAGTCACCTGTGCCGACTGGCAGGAAGGCGGCTGCCGCTTCATCGAGGGGATCAATGAGGGCGACTGGCGCGCGATGTCCGCGATCGCGGACAGCGCGTACGAGCCCGGTTCGTTCGTTGCCTTCCGCGGGTTCGAGTACAGCACGCCGACCGTTGGTCATATCAACGTCTGGTTCGGTAAAGATTTCACGGATCCGGCGCACCAGGGCGCACTGGCGACGCCGCGTGCGCTGTCGGAGATGGACCGCGTGTTCCCGCAGTCGCGGCCGGTCGCAGACCGGTTCGAAGACGCGCCCGACACCGCGCAGGTGCTGCCCTTCTACGAGTGGCTCGCGTCGCCGCCGGGGTCTTTGCCGTTGGGCGGCGGCAACGACGCGGTCGCGAGCTTCAACCACCCGGGTTACTTCGGCAACTTCGCCGGGTTCACATACCACGCCGGCGCCGCCCGGCACATCGTGTTGATGGAAGCTTTCAACTCGATCAGCGATAACCCGGATTTCTTCTGGTACGGCGCGGACAAGGGTCTGCCGAACCCCTTCAATGCGTGCCTCAATGCCGGGTGGCGCGTCGGGTTCACCGGAGTCAGCGACGAGCACTCCGGCGTCTACGGACAGCAGGGGAAGGCGCGCGGAGGCCTGTGGGTCGACACGCTCACACGCGAGGCGGTGCGCAGCGGGATCGAGTCGCGGCGCAGCTTCGGGACGCTCGAGCCGGGCCTTCGGCTGGACGCGACCGCGAACGGTGTGCCGATGGGATCAACGCTCCCCGCGATGAGCGAGCCCGTTATGATCACGCTCGACGTCGACCGTGGACCGGCGTGGGTGGGGAAGAAGTTGTGGGTCGAGACCGTCGGGCCTGGGAGCGATGGCCCGCAGTTATTGGACCGCCGCTCGATCGTGGTCCCGTCCGCGGAGGAGCCGCTCGTGTCGTTCACCGTGCAGCCCGACGGCGCCTGGATATTCCTGCGCCTGATCGATCCCGACCGACCGAAGCACCCGCTGGCGGCGGCGCCCTTCGAGGAACGTGGCGGGGCGTTCGCCTACGCCAGCCCGTGGTACTTCGGCGACTAGCTCATCTACCCATGACCTCTTGCGCCCGAGGCTTTCGGTGCCGGGCGAGCGGTCATTCCGGACTGGTCGGACTTGCGGCGCACCAGACCGACTCGAGCACAGCAACGTCTGTGCCCGCGTAGCAGTCGACAATGGTTGGCCCGCTCGCATTGGAGGTCGGATACAGCGGGGCGACGCACGACATCACGCCGGCACACCATGTGTATTGCCCGGGCCGAGCACGTAACTGGACCACCATGGAGACGGACCCTACGCCGTTGATCCTTCCCTCGAGAGCCAGGCGGCATTCCCCCCAGCAGTGCACAGTGAAGGAGCAACGAGGCGCGCCGTTTCCCTGAACGTTGTAGGCGTTGGTGATGCCGCAGCCCGCCCCAGGATGGTCCCCGGCCGCCGGCGAGGCGACCGAAGCGGCGATCATCACTGCGATGGCGGCGATGGCGATACGTGTCCGCATGGATGCCTCCCCTCGGGACGTCCAACATTCCTTCGCCGCTTCCGCGCCGATCCCTGCACGAGCGGTCGGCGATGCTCCCTCGAGGTTCAGAGAGTCACCCTCTATCTCCACCGACAACGCGCCGCACCCGCGCGCCCGCGCCGCACCCGCGTGGCGCGTCGCGCATCCCGCGCCCGGACCGCGCGGATCGCGCCACATCGCCCGGTTTTCCTTGAGCAGTTCGGCGCGATCCCGTCGTCGAGGGCGCGCCCATCACGCGTCCGCAGCAACTACTCGCTGCAGTCCTGGCCTTAGGGCGCTGCCGCCCGCCGACGTCACCGCGGTCGACGCCATCCCTGTGACCCGCCCGGCGCGCACGCTCATCGACGGGGCCGGGCAGGCGCGCGCCGAGGTGCTCGAGGCTGCGCTCGACGACGCCCTCCGGCGCAAGCTCATCACGCCGTCACGCTTGCAGCAGCGCCTCAAAGACGACTTCCGCGGTTATGCGGGGATCGGAACGCTCGCTAGCGCAAGCACTCGCACCAGCGCAGCAACCGCAACCCGATACATGAACCACGCCGCGCGGCGAACCATCGCTGGAGACTAACCCGGGAGCACCCTCAGACCGTCGTCACGCGCAACGACGAATCGAGGAGCATCCCGCGAACGTGCTTGAGGGCGGGATGCTGCTTCACTGCGTGTGAGTACTCCGCGACGACGCGAACGAAGCTCGCCTCGACCGGCGCGCCGAGTTCCGCCGCGAAGGCGATCGACCGCCCGTACTCGCCGGTCATCGTCAGGACGGTCACCCAATGACGAGAGTCGGTCGACACCTGGACGTATCCCGTCAGGACCGTGCGGCTCCCACCGCCGGAGGTATAGTCGTCGGTGCGCCACGGCAGGAACGTCGCCGTCCCTTCGATCCGCGAGACCGACGCGATCGAGATCGGGTAGGTATGGAACACGCTCGGCGAGTCGTACCTGTTCGCGCCGCCGAACCAGCACGGGTGCTCGTCGAAGAAACGCTCCATCACGTCCTCGGCGCACGACAGCTCGATCGTGCCCGGGGCCGCGGGCGAGGACAACGGCGATGGCATCGGCGTCAGGTCGGCGTCGAACCGCGAGGAATCGAGGTATCCGCTCAAGCCTTGCGCGGCCGAGCGGGGCTGTCGGATGCGCAGGAACCGGGCGACGATCCCACCGGCGTCGAAGGAGAAGTCGATCTGCTGACGCTGCAGCCGAAGGTTGTACGGCAGATGCGTGACGGTGTTCCAGTCGAGACCATCGATGCTCGACTCGAACGCGAGCGCCGCCTGCGACATCATCAGCTCCGTCGGCGGCGAGAACTGCACCTCGACGCTGAAGACGGCGCCCTCGACCTGCCCGATCCGGAACGGCCCGCCCATGTCGTAAGTGTGGTGACCGAGGTGGAACCAGCACGCACCCTTTGTGGTGAGCTCCGCGTACTCGTTCTCCATCGCGCCGATGCCACCGCGCCCGTCGCACCGGAACGCGGTCGGCGCGGCCTCGGCCGCAGCGGGAACAGAACCCGCGAGGGTCAGAACCAGGACGAGAGCGCAGCGAAGCCTCATGGAGTTGCCGCTTCGACGCGCGGGCACCGTTCCCCTGCAGGTACAGTTGCCTGCCATGAACGTGCGGGAATGGGCGACCTGGGTCGGGCGCAACAGCAAGCGGATGGCCATCACGATCGTCGGCTTCTCGCTGGTGGCGCTGGGGCTCGTCGGCTTCGTGTTCCCGATCATCCCCGGGTTCATCCCGCTCATCGCCGGTTTGGCGGTCCTGGCGACGGAGTACGCCTGGGCGCGCCGCGCGCTCGACGAGACCAAACGTAAGGCCCGCGAGGCGCGCCGCCGCGCCGGCGGGATGTTCCGGAGGAAACGCAAGGGATGAGGTTCGTAGGCTGCGCGCCTCGACGGCCCGGCTCGCGCAGCGGAGCTCGTCGAACAGCTCGCCTTGCGCGGAAAGGGCGCGCCCTCTATAGTTACCGGCGGGTAATTTAGCCGCGGCGCGCACCCTCGATGGGCGCGACCGCCCTCCTCGAGGAGACGCCATGCGCGAGACCGTGATCGTGGAAGCCGTTCGCACGCCCCTTGGACGCCGCAACGGCGCGCTCAAGGACACCCACCCCGTCGAGCTGCTCGCCTCGACCCTCAAGGAACTCGTCGAGCGTTCCGGGATCGACCCCGCGCTGGTGGAGGACAACATCACCGGCTGCGTCTCGCAGGTCGGCGAGCAGGCGTTGAACATCGGGCGCAACGCCTGGCTGGCCGCCGGGCTGCCGCAGGAGGTGCCGGGCACTACCGTCGATCGGCAGTGCGGTTCCTCCCAGCAGGCCGCGCACTTCGCCGCGCAGGCCGTCGGCTCCGGCGCGATGGACATCGTCGTCGCGAGCGGCATCGAGTCGATGAGCCGGCTCGGGATGGGATCTTCGATCGCGACCGGCGGTTTCCCCTTCACACAGTCGATGAGCGACCGCTACAACGGCACCCTCGTGCCGCAGGGCATCTCTTCCGAGCTGATCGCGAAGAAGTGGGGCATCACGCGCGAGCAGGTGGACACGCTCGGATTCCGCTCGCAACAGCGCGCGCAGGCTGCGACGCGCAACGGGATCTTCAGCCGTGAGATCTTCCCGATCAAGACCGGCGACACGTTGCTCGAGACCGACGAAGGCTTGCGCGACACGACGCTCGAGAAGCTCGGCTCGCTGAAGCCCGCGTTCTACTCCGAAGAGACCGACGCGAAGTTCGGCGGCCTGCCGTGGGTCACCACCGCCGGGAACTCCAGCCAGATCACCGACGGCTCGGCCGCGCTGCTCATCATGAGCGCGGACAAAGCCAAGGAGCTCGGCCTCAAGCCGCGCGCCCGCTTCCACTCCTTCGCCGTGCGGGCCGACGATCCGGTGCTGATGCTGACCGCGGTGATCCCGGCGACCAAGCTCGTGCTGCAGAAGGCGGGGCTCGGGCTCAGCGACATCGACGTCGTCGAGATCAACGAAGCGTTCGCCACGGTCGTGCTCGCATGGAAGAAGGAGATGCAGGCCGACGACGCGTGGTTCGATGCGAACGTGAACCCGAACGGCGGCGCGATCGCGCTCGGGCATCCGCTGGGCGCCTCCGGTGCGCGCCTGATGACGACCTTGCTGCACGAGATGGAGAACCGCGGCGCGCGCTACGGGCTGCAGACGATGTGCGAAGGCGGCGGCATGGCGAACGCGACGATCCTCGAGCGCCTCGGCTAGACAGCCTCATCGCGCACACTCGCGGGGTAGCCGGGAGCACCTTTGAGCGTGAGGAGGAGATGCTCCGATCTCTGGTGAATCCCTCCAGAAGTACCGCGTGTCTCAAGCACTGGGGGAGGTTCGATGCGCAAGGCTCGTGTGCTTCTGCTGATCTGCGCCGTACTCGCAACAGCCGCAGGCTCGACGACGTCATCCGGTTCGCCGGCGGATCCGCGACTCGAACCCGGGGTCCTGCGCGCGCCGGGTGATGTCTTGATCCGCTTCCGAGAGGGCGTGCCGGATCACATCCTGGCCGCCACCACGGGCCTCAGCGTGCGGTACCGATTCATGAGCATCCCCGCTGTGTTCGCCCACGCGACGCCCGCCGCGATCCGCGCGCTGGCCGCACGAGACGACCTCGTCTTCGTCGAGCGCGACGCGCCGGTGGAGTTCGACCTCAACACCGCGACGATCGCATCCCGCGCGAAAGAGGTCTGGAGTGGGCCTGATCCGGTCACCGTTGATGGGGAACTCGTGGACGGCAGCGGTGTCGGCATCGCCATCGTCGACACCGGCGTCGATGGCTTGCACCCCGACTTCGAGGGACGCATCGCGGGTAGCTACCAGGCAACACCGGCGGGGGTCGTTCCCGTCGGCCCGTACAGCGCGTTCGGCGGTGAGCACGGCACGCATGTAGCCGGGATCGCCGCCGGTTCCGGGCAGTTCTCTAGTGGGAAGTACCGCGGCGTCGCGCCGGGCGCCGGGCTGTACTCCTTCCAGATGTACGGCGCGCTGTCGTACGGCGCGATCGCGTTCGACTGGATCCTGCAGAACGGTGCCGCCCAGAGTCCGCCGATCCGCGTCGTCAACAACTCGTGGCACTGTTCGGTGACGGCGTGTGCCCATCCGTTCAACCCGAACAAGCTGCATTACCAGCTGGCATCCGCGCTGGCGTCGAACGGCGTGGTCGTCACCTGGTCGGCGGGGAACAGCTCGGGCGACGGGGATGTGGTCACCACCAACCCGGAGGCCGTCAATCCAACCCCGGGGATCATCGGCGTCGGCAACTACAAGGATGACAACACCGGCAGGCGCGACCTGTGCATGTCGTCGTCGTCCGCGATGGGATCGTCGGCCGACCCCAGCACGTGGCCGGATCTGATCGCGCCGGGGCGCAGCATCACCAGCACGTGGGCCTTCGGGCCGACCATCGAGTCTTCGTCGGGGCTGCCGATCGGACGGAATCCCGTCAACGGCGACGACTCCTACATGGAGCTCACCGGCACATCGATGGCGGCGCCGCACGTCGCCGGTATCGTCGCGCTGATGCTGGAGGCGAACCCCGCGCTCACGCCGGCTGAGATGGAGTACATCCTCAAGCAGACCGCGACCGAGCTCGTCGGTCCCTCGACGATCTACGGATGCGGGATCGACTACGTGCGCGCGGACGCGTCGCACCCCTGGAACGGTGCCAACTACGCCGCCGGACACGGCCTCGTCGATGCCCGCGCCGCCGTCGACCTCGCGATCGGCTTCGACGGGATCCCGCCGCGGATCGACCCCGAGCCGATCCCCGACGGATTCATCGTCAGCCGGCTCGGGCTGCGAGCCGACCACACCTTCTACCTGCAAGGCGAGAACGGGCTCACCACCTCGTACCCAGACGCCCCGGCGCCGCGCGTGCGCGTCCTCGACGGACAGGCGCGCATCGTGCACACCAGCGCCCCGTTCACCGCGCCTCTGACCATCGACGCCGTTTCTACCGACATGTACATCGGGTCGACGGGGGAGGCGGGCGACATCCTCAGCTACATCGGACGCTCGAGCTACGTCACCACCGTCGAGCGCGTGGAGCCGGATGGGACCGCCTCGCTGCTGGCCGAGAAGAGTACGCCGAACACGTCGGCGCGCACGCTCGCGCCGATCCACCGCGACTTCAAGACCTTCCTCGCGACACCGGTCACGCTCAACGCGGGCGACCGTGTGCGCGTCGTTGTCTCGCTGATCGTGTTCCCGTACCAGGGCGTGAGCCCAGGCGTGAACAGTGTGTGGGATCTGTATTCCGAGTCGACCACGCCGTCGCGCATCGCATTCGGGACGACGGTGCGCCGTCCCGTCGACGGCTCGAGAGAGGCGTGCGAGCGCCGCAAGGAGTGCGCCATGGTTGACGCGGCGCATCCCTACGAGGGCCTGATCTGCGGGGACGATGTCACGTTCCGCATCCGGTGGCAGGGGCCGGTCGGATCGAGCCTGATCCTCAATTGCGACGGCTTGGTCTTCACCTGTCCCATCACCGTCGAAGGAGAGACGTGCGAGCGCGAGCTTCCGATCTCTCCCGCGACGGTCGATCCCGGCGCCTACTGCACGTACCGACTGCCCGACGGCACACGAGGCGGCAGCGGGGTGTGCGAGTCGCTCGCCCCCTTACCGGGCTGAGGATGGAGGCCAGATGATCCCGTCGAAGAAGCGCACTCACATCGCTGCGACCCTCGCGATCTGCGTCCTCGCTCTGGCCGTCCCGGCCACTGCGTCAACGGCTGATCCGACGCCGCGTGGGCTCCATCTCGCCTACGGCGCCGACCCACAGACCTCGATGACGGTCGTGTGGCACACGCAGGGGACCACGCACCGCAACACCGTCGTGCAGTTCGGCGCATCCGAGGGGCTTGGACGGACGGCGACCGGCATCACCAAGCAGACGCCGGGCTTGCCTGCCTCACTGTCGTCGATGTTGCATGAAGTGGTGCTGACCGGGCTCGAGGCCGGCGCGCCGTTCTACTATCGCGCCGGCGACGGCACGAACTGGTCGCCGGTGCGCCGCGCATCGACCGCACCCGCCGACGCCTCATTCAGTTTCGCCGCATTCGGTGATCACGGGATCACGCCCCAGGCAGCCGTGACGACGGCCGCGCTCGCGGCCTCCGGCATCGACTTCGCGGTGCTGGCGGGCGACGTCTCCTACGCCAACTCACGACTGGAGCGCTGGGACACCTGGGCGGAGCTCACCGAGCCCTTCGCCGCGGCCACGCCCCTGATGGCGGCGCCCGGTAACCACGAAACCGATCCTGGCCAGACGCCCACGCCACAAGCATTCATCGACCGGTTCGCCTATCCAGACGGCGAGCTCTACTACGCCTTCGACGTCGGCCGCGTGCACTTCCTAGTGCTGCATTCCACGATCGACTCGAGCGCCACGCGCCAGGCCGTAGCCGAGCAGCTCGTCTTCGCGGAGCGCGACCTCCTGGTCGCATCACAGCGCAAGATCGCCGGCGACATCGACTTCATCATCGTGGTGCAGCACCACCCGCTGTACGGCAGCCAGGACGTATCGCTGACGGCAGGCGCGGCGGGGCGCAACATGAACGCCCCGTTGATCGCCTGGCAGGAGCGCCTCTTCGCAGAGACCGACGTCGACCTGCTGATCGTCGGACACAACCACCACTACGAGCGCACCTACCCGATGCGCTTGGGCCAGCCGACCACGTCGGAACCCTCGGATTACGTCGCCCCGGATGGGTTCATCGAAACGATCACCGGCGGTGGCGGCGCGGGACTCTACGACCTGAAGTCTCCCGAGGACGCAGGCGCCTTCTCGGCGGTGCGGCACAAGCGCTTCCACTACGTGCGATTCGATGTAGAGCCGGGCGTGCTGCGCGCGACGACGATCGCCACGGACAACGACGAGGTCCTGGACAGCTGGACGCTTCGAGCGTCTTAGCCGGCCGGCGCAGGTATTGCGGGGTCCTGGCCCGAATACCGGAAGAACATGGGAGCTGCCCTGCGTGCGCTCCCTCAAGGAGGAATCAGAGATGCGGAACAGACTTCGTCCCCTGCTTGGGATGTTCGTGGTGGCGGCTCTGGCAGCGTCCAGCTTGCAGGCCGGCGCGGAAGGGCCTCAGGGCTACGAGTTCGTGGAGATGCCCGACGGCGCGAAGATCGCGATCTCGGTCTCGGTGCCGGGCGCGTGCGACCCCGCTTCGGAGGCGTTCACGCACACGTGCCCCACGATCTTCGAGATGTCGGGCTATGACGGCGGCGGAGCCGACGCGTCCGATCAGGGCACATTGTGTGGCGAGTTTGGCTGCGGGACGCTCGAGGACGACTCGCGCCAGCTCACCCGCCACTTCGACAAGGTCGTCGGACGCGAGTACGTCGTGGTCCACGCGTCGGTACGCGGCTCCGGCTGCTCCGGCGGCGAGTTCGATCTCTTCGCCTACCAAGGCGCCCTCGACGGGAAGTACATCATCGACAACTGGATCCCGCTCCAGCCGTGGTCCAACGGCGACGTCGGGATCATCGGTCATTCCTATGGCGGCCTCACCGGCACGCTGGTGGCTTCGACCCGGCCCGACCACCTGCGCGTGATCTCGGTGTCTGGTCTGATCGATGACTTGTACCGAGGCATCGTGTACCCCGGCGGGGTCAGCAACTACGGGTTCCCGCTGTTGTGGACCGGCGGCATCCGCACCGCTTACGACGTCGGCGGCGGCCTCATGCCGCGCCTGCTGCGCCCGGCGCGCGACGGGTACCCGGAGCAGACCGTCGAGTGCGGCCAGGCCGTTTCAACCAAGAATCGCTCGGTCATCAACGACGCGATCGTGCAAGGATCGTCTGACACGGACACCGACTGGTTCCGCTCGCGCTCGCTGGTCAACAAGCACATCCAGCACGTCAACGTCCCGGTCCACATCACCGGTGCCTATCAGGACGAGCAGACGGGCCCTCGCGGCCCCGCGCACCTGTTCGAACAGGTAACCACGCCCAAGCGTCTGGTGCTGACCAACGGCGATCACAACACCGCGGGGCTGTACCCCAACACGAACGTCAGCCGCGATCGCATCGACTGGCTGAACCATTACCTGTACGGAGTGCCGTTCGAGAGCGGCACCTCATCGCCGGCGGTGAACCCGCGCAACCCGGTGCGCGTGTACCTCGAGTCCAAGGGGAAGGGCGACCCGAACGGGATCATCGACGCCGCGTCGTTCCCCCTGCCCGAGACGGTGTGGAAGGACTACTACCTGGGCGCGGGCGAGACGCTCACCGAGACCGTTCCCGCGGGCGGCAGCGTGCAGTACGTCGCCGGCAGTCCGCGTGCGGGTTGGTTCCGCGAGTTCGGCAAGACGGCTGGCACGCCGGTCACCACGAGGAACGGGCCCGACATGCTGCAGTTCGCCACGACGATCGCGGAGGACACGATCGTCGTGGGGCCGATCACCGCGAACATCGACCTCGCGTCGACCTCGCCCGACACTGAGCTCTACGTCGAGGTGATCGACCAGGCTCCGGACGGGACACGCGCCTATCTGCAGCGCGGACTCCTCAAGGCGAGTCATCGAGCGATCCTCCCCTCCCATTCCGACTGCGTCGACCCGGCCGCCGGGAACGCTCCAGCGAGCTGCAACGCACCGGGCGCGCACCTGTACCGGCCATACCGGCCGCACGCGCAAGCGGACCTGCTGACCCCGAACGAGCGCTACGACCTGCTCGTCGAGATCTGGCCGCTCGGGCACGTGTTCCGCGCCGGTCATCAGCTGCGCGTACTCGTCACGACGCCGCCCATCTTCGACAACTACTACGCGTACCTCCCGAAGCGTCCACCGGGGGTCAACACGGTGTACCTCGGCACGTCGAAGATCACGCTCCCCGTGATCCCGGCGTCGTCGGCGACGTTCGTCAAGCAGCTCGGCGCGAAGCGTTCCTGCGCGCAGCAGGACGCCTTGCGCTGCATCAACTCGTACTAGCGCACGAGGCAAAGGACCGGCCCCCGCGGCCGGTCCTTTCGGTCCCCGCGAAGTCGGTATGCTGCGCGGGTATGACAGACGCCCGCACGCAAACCTTCAGGTCGATCCCGCTGTTCGCCGAACTCAGCGACGACGCGCTCGCGCGCCTGGTGGACATCGCGACCGAGGCCGACGCCAAGGCCGGTCAGGTTTTGATCGAGGCGCGTCGCGAGGCGTCGGGGATGTTCGTGATCGAAGAGGGAACCGTCGTCGTCGAGACGCACGATCGCAAGATCGAACTCGGCCCCGGCGACTTCGTCGGTGAGATGGCCTTGCTGACTGGCGACCAGCGTTCGGCGCGCGTGCAGGCGCGCACCGACGTTCGCTTCCTGGCGATCGCGCGGGGCGACTTCGAGAAGGTCCTCGCCGACGAACCCCGCCTCGCGATCCCGATGCTTCGAACCCTCGCCAAACGCCTCGCGGCGATGGACTAGGGCGCCGCCAGCTCGCGTTCGCGGTCGATCGCCGGCTGGATGGTGCGGATCTTCGCGGGCAGCAACGGTCGGATCGCCTTCACCGAGCCGAGGCCGATCTTCGTCGCCGCATCGTGTGCGCGCGTCCATCGCACGCCGTACTGACGGCGCAGCTCCGGAGGCAAGGTGCCGAACGCCCAGCGCGACGCGAGGCGAAGCACCGGCCGCCACGTCGCTTCCGGCGGCGGGTCGTCGAACAGCGCGGCGACCTGGCGCGCCGAGTCGGTCACGAGCAGATCCCCGCTCGCCACGACGTCGTCGATGTACGCGCGGAGCTCCGCCGCCGTATCCGGGATGATGTCGCGCGGCGTCTCGAGGATCTCAGCCACGAGCATCTGCTCGCGATGGAAGCGATCGCGGCCGTCTTCGTCGAGCGCTCCGACCGTCAGTCGCTCGTACAACAGCGCGCTATCCACCAAGCACGCGTGGACCCACAACAGCAACGTCGGATCGAGCGCGTCGTACCGCTTGCCCGTGACCGGATCGATCCCGTTCACCCGACGGTGCACCTCGTTGATGCGGTCGGCTGCGCTCTGCGCCTCCTGGCGTGTTCCAAAGGTGATCGTGTACGTCAGTTGGAGCGTGCGTTCGAGGCGTTTCCACGGGTTGCGTTCGTAGAAACCGCTCGCGCGCGCGCCGGCGATGACCAGAGGATGCGCCGCTTGCAGCAGCAGGGCGCGCGCCCCGCCCAGCAACACGGTGATCTCTCTATGGACGCGCCACGACACGCTGTCGGGGCCGAAGAAGCCTTCATCGCGGCTCATGGATCGAGGCTCCTCCGGCGCGCCGGGCTCAGCGGAAGATGATCGTGTTGTGTGTGCCGTCGCAGAACGGCTTGTTCTTGGATTGCCCGCACCGGCACAGGGCGACCCGCGTCGTCTCGGAGATGAGGTTGCCGCGATGGTCGGTGACGCGCACCTTGCCGCGAACGTGATACGGGCCGCCGCGCTGCACCTCGACGGTCGTCTCTGGGTCCGGGGCCTCCTGCTCGCCGCCGTCCAGGCGCTCGTAGGTGAGGGCCCCAGAGGGGCACCGGAGGATGACCTCGACGACCTCGTCGGCCGTGGCGGCATCCGGGTCGCCCCATGGTTTCTGCCCCGCACGGAACACCTGGGGGAGCCCCCGGCCGCACTCGCCTGCCTTGATGCACAGCTTCGAGTCGAACCGCACGATGATGTTCGCGCCTTCGTACTCCTTGACGTCGGGACTCGGCGCGTCGGGGAGTGCCTCGGGGAGTGGGGCTTCGGCCTCTGGCATAGGCGGTCAGGGTACCAAGCGATCCGCGCTCTCACATCCCGTCCCTGCGGACGCTACGCGGCGCGTCGATCGACGCCGTATCGCCTCCGCTCGACCGAGATGCAGCGATCCTCGACGTAGAGCAGACCGGCCTTTTCGGCAAGGCGCCGAGCTTCCGGCGAGCGGATGC
>JBKJXT010000017.1:0-2939 GCA_046716205.1 Actinomycetota bacterium | reverse complement strand
CCCCGCGGTGTTGCCGACCGAAACTACGCCGACGGGCGCGGGGGCTCCGGCAGCGGGCGTCATCACGATCGTCGCGCGCTCACCTGCGGTCGTGGCTACGGCCGATGCAGCGATGGCCCCGCCGGGCCCGCCTCCCACGACGACCTTCGTGGGCGCGCCGTTGACGACGCGGATCACCGACACCTCCCACGGGCCCTGGCTGTACCCGGTCGCGCTGTGCGAGCCGACCGAGGTGTAGGTGCAGGTGGTCTGCGCCGGATGCACTACGCATCCACCGTGAGTGGCTTGCGCTCCGAATGGAACGAGCATCGATGCTGCCAGCACGACCGACGCGAATAGCTTTCGCATGGCGAATCTCCCCCGGAGCGTGGACGGACGCCCCTGCGCACGATGTTCGGTCCCTGTGCACCGAGTTCCTGCTTGCGAACCGAAGACGAACCTGCGCTAGCGGTGGATTGGATGACCTTCGTTCCGTCTCAACACCGTGAGGATCGGTACCCGCGCCCAGTTCGGCAGGCGCCTCAGGCCACCGCTAGCCAACGAGCCGGGCTCCTGTCGTGGAGAGACCACGTATGTACGGCGATCAGGTGAAGCGCCCAACCGAGGCGTGCTAGTAGTGGATTCCACCATCCTGCGCGCCTGGATTCTCCGAATCCACCACGGACACAAAGACTTCCATCGTGAGACCTCATCTCAGGGAGGTTCTTGCTCGGATATGTCGAAGGAACCCGCGACTCGAGCCGTTGCCGCTGACGCGTCGAGCGAAGGTACCGCCCGTGTACGGCGAGACGTGGGGGTTGGACATGAAGCGAAGGATCCTGTCGGCTGTCTTGGCTTCGATGGTGTCGATCGCGGCGTTCACCGCCGCGCAGGCGACCGGCGATACGACCAACATCACGGTCCTGTCCGGCCGTGCCGACCTCGTCTCCGGTGGCGATGCGCTCGTCGGGATCTCGCCGCCCCTGGCACAAGACAGCGTCGTCACGCTCGACGGCGTCGACGTAACGAGCCGCTTCGCACCATCTGGAACCGTCGGTCTCGTGACCGGGATGGATGTGGGTCCGCACGCGCTCACCGTGACGCACGGCGACGGCAGCGGCTCGACGCTGCGGTTGCGGAACCATCCCATCGAGGGTCCGATCTTCAGCGGTCCTCACCTCCAGCCGTGGGACTGCACGACGCGGGCCAACGGCTTGGGCGCGCCCCTGGACTCGAACTGCAACGCCGCCCCGATCGTCGATTACCAGTATGTCTCGACCGCCGGCGGCGCCTACCAGGCCTACAACCTCCAGAACCCGCCGACCAACGTGGCGAACGTGACCAACGACCGCGGTGCCACGGTGCGCAACATCGTCCGGCGCGAGCGCGGCGCTTCGAACCGCGGCCTCTATGCGATCGCCTACCTGCACGATCCGGCCCTGGGCGGCCCCGATCCGGCCGCACCGCAGGCAGGCTGGAACGGCAAGCTCTACTACCCGTTCGGCGCGAGCTGCAACACCAACCACACGCAGGGAACGATGCCCGGTGTCATGACCCAGAGCCGCCTGCAGCAGGGTTGGGCGATCGCGACCGGCTCGCTGAACGTGCTGGGACACCACTGCAACCCGGTGCTGTCCGCCGAAACCACGATGATGGTCAAGGAGCGCGTGATCGAGCAGCTCGGTCCGATCCGCTACACGATGGCGACGGGTGGTTCAGGTGGCGCGATCGGCCAGCTCCAGGTGTCCAACGCCTACCCTGGTCTGGTCAACGGCCTGATGCCGGGATCGATGTTCCCCGACGTATGGAGCACCGCGATCGAGGTCGCCGATTGCGTCCTCACCGAGACCTACCTCCCGACCGCCGCGATCCCCTTCACCCCGCTGCAGAAGGCGGCGATCGACGGGCACGGGCCGCCGCAATCCAGCTGCGCAGCATGGGTCGGTACGTTCGCGCCCAGCGGCATCCCCACCACGGGCTGCTTCAGCGGATCGACGATCCCGACGACCTCGGTCCCCGAGCCGCCGGTCGTCAGCGGCCGCGACTATTTCCCGATCCTCAGCCCCGACGGCTGTCGCGCCACCGTGCACGACATCCAGGTGAACGTATGGGGGAAACGACCTGACGGGTTCGCCAAGCGACCCATCGATAACGTCGGCGTGCAGTACGGTCTCCAGGCGCTCAACCTGCCGCTGGGCGACCCGGGCAAGATCACGATGGCGCAGTTCCTCGACATGAACGCGCGCATCGGCGGGGTGGACATCGACGGCATCAAGCAGGTGGACCGCACGCGAACCGATGAAGGGGTGCCCGAGACCGTCTACCGCTCGAGCATGATCAATGACGGCGAAGGGCTTGCCCATACCGCGATCATCAACTTCGCTGCGAGCGCGAACATCGAGATCCACACGCCCTACCACGCGTATGCGCTCGAGGCGCGCATGGCCAAGATCGGGCACGCCGACAACCACGTGATCTGGCACAACGGTCCCGGCGGCCTCGCGTGGGACACGATGGACGCGTGGCTCGCCGCGATCGAAGCCGAAGGCGGCATCGATCCCCACACGGGCCTTGACCCGCAAGCGGTGAAGGACCACCGGCCGGCGGTCGCCTACGACTCCTGCTGGACCTCCGGCAGCCAAGCGCCGCTGAACACGTGCGCGAGCGTGACGTTCGGCGACGCTCGCCTCAAGGCCGGCATGCCGATCAGCCACGACAACCTGAAGTGCCAGCTGAAGCCGACCAACCCGGCCGACTACGCCGGCGCGGTCCCGCCGATCACCGCTGCGGATCTCGCGGCTTTGGCGATCGTCTTCCCGGAGGGTGTGTGCAATTACAGCGTCGAGGGTGTCGACAAGAAGCCGTCCGTGCCGTGGCTCACCTACGAGACCGGTCCCGGCGGCACGCCACTCGGCGCGCCACCCGCTTCGACCCCGTTCTGAGAGTCTGAGCGGACACGC
>JBKJXT010000016.1:0-2989 GCA_046716205.1 Actinomycetota bacterium | reverse complement strand
CCTGCAGCGCACGGAAGTGTTGGAGGCCGAAGAGTTCTTCTCGCCCGGCCAGAAGGGCTCCAGCGCCATGCCGCACAAGCGCAATCCGATCATGTGCGAGCGCATCACGGGACTCGCGCGGACGGTTCGTGCGCAGGTGATCCCCGCGTTGGAGAACGTGGCGCTGTGGCACGAGCGTGACATCTCGCACTCCAGCGTCGAGCGGGTGTCGCTGCCCGACGCGACGATCGCGCTGGATTACATCCTGCACCTGACGATCCGCGTGCTCGAAGGGATGCGCGTGTATCCCGAGCGGATGATGGCGAACCTCAACGCCAGCGGCGGGCTGGTGTACTCCGCGGCGGTGTTGCTGGCGCTGGTGGAGCACGGCCTCACCCGTGAGGATGCGTACGCGGTGGTGCAGCGAGCGGCGATGAAGACGTGGGAGGACGGCGTGCCGTTCCGCGAGACGCTCATGGCCGAGAACGTGATCGAGGGCGCGAAGCTGGACGAGATGATGGATCCGGCACGCTACCTGGTGCACGCCGACGCGGTGTTCAAGCGTCTGGAAGCGCTGGAGATCTAGCCCACCGGATCGAAGACGACGAACCCGGCCATGCTCGCGGCGGTGTTGAGTTCCTGGTCGGAAGAGACCAGTACGAACTCATCGCGTTCGCCTGCCATCGTTCTGCGAGCGAACTCAGCCGAGGCGAGATGAACCGTATCGGCGGCGCGCAGGGCGTAGCGCTCACTCATCGACGTGGCGATCGCCAGCACGGGTCGATCCAGATCGATCACGATCACGCCCCTCATCTGCTGGGCCAGATCCTCCATCGACCGCCGGAGCGTCGCGTCCGGGATCGATCCGCTGCGACGGCGCCTCACGAGGGTCGATCGCATCTCGAGGAACCCCAAGGACGAGCACGCCAGGATGTCGGCCTGTCGGGTGACCCTGTCGAGGCCAGCCTTCCCCGGTTCATCGATGTATCTCTTCGCCCACGCACTTGCGTCGAGGAAGCAGAGCTTCACCGACGCTCCTCGATGAGCTGCTCTGACATCGTCTTCTCGCCCGGCTTCAGCTTGATCGGCTTGAAGGGGCGGTACTCGTAGGGCTTCTTGGGGAACCAGATGCCCGGATAGTTCGGGTCCTGGTAATGGGTGTCCTCATCCGGGTCCATGGCGTAGGGCGCCGGCGACTCGCCCACGCGTTTAGGCGCGAGAGCTTCGCGCTCCAACATCAGCCGTAGCTCGGCCTCCAGTGACCGGCCGTTCGCCTTCGCGCGAGCGCGGAGCTTGCGCACGACTGCGTCGTCGATGTTGCGGATCAGGACCTGCGCCATCGGGAGTGCTCCTATCAGTCTGATAGCGAAATGATAGCATCGGGTTGGGCGATATGCTCTGTAGGCCAAAGGGGAGGACTGGATATGCCGATCGCAGGCTTGAAGCACATCAAGAAGGGCAAGGTTCGCGACCTGTACTCGACGGACGCGGGGATCCTGATGGTCGCATCGGATCGCATCAGCGCCTTCGACGTGGTGCTGCCGACGCCGATCCCCGACAAGGGCAAGGTACTCACGGCGCTGTCGGTGTTCTGGTTCGACCGCCTGTCGCACATCATCGACAACCACCTCGTGACGACCGAGGTCGACGACTTCCCGCCCGAAGCCAAGGAGCATGCGAACGATCTGCGCGGACGCACGATGTTGGTGCGACCGACCGAGGTCGTGCCGATCGAATGTGTCGCGCGCGGCTACATCACCGGCTCGGGCTGGAAGGAATACAAAGCGTCCGGATCGGTGTGCGGTATCGCGTTGCCGGATGATCTGGTCGAGTCGCAGGCATTGCCCGAGCCGATCTTCACCCCGGCCACCAAGGCCGACGAAGGCCACGACGAGAACATCGACTTCGAGCGCGCGTGCACGATCGCCGGGCGCGACGTGATGGAGCGCTTGCGCGACGCGACGCTGGATCTGTACATGGAAGCCGCGGAGTACGCGGAGTCGAAGGGCATCATCATCGCCGACACGAAGTTCGAGTTCGGCATCGTCGACGGCGAGATCATCTTGATCGATGAGGCGCTGACGCCGGACTCGTCGCGCTTCTGGCCGGCGAAGGAGTACGCCCCCGGTGCTTCGGTGCCGAGCTTCGACAAGCAGTACGTGCGCGATTGGCTCGACACCAGCGGCTGGGACCATTCCGAGCCTGGCCCCGAGCTGCCCGAGGACGTCGTCGTGAACACGCGAGCCAAGTACGTTGAGGCGTACGAGCGGCTGACCGGGCTGTCATTCAACAACTGGCTTGGGCGATGAAGGCACGCGTCAGCATCGACGTGATGCTGAAGGAGGGCATCCTCGACCCGCAGGGCAAGACGGTGGAGGAGAACCTTCCGAAGCTGGGGTTCGAGGGCGCGACGGGCGTGCGCATCGGCAAGCACATCGAGCTTGAGATCGAGGCGGCCGATCGCACAGCGGCGGAGTCGCAGGTCGAGGAGATGACGCGCCGGCTGCTGTCCAACCCGGTGATCGAGGACTTCACGTACCGCATCGATGCCTGAGGATCCGCTGCCAGCTTTGCGGCTCCGCGATGCGATGCCGCGCCCGCTGCTGTTGGTGTTCCTGGCGCTCGGACTCGTCGCGGTCGTCGTCGCGGCCGTCGTCCTGCTGAAGCCATCCTCGTTCGAGAGCGTGCCGGTGGAGGCGCGCCGTCCACCGCCGCGGGGGACCTTCTCTCACGACGTCGTGAACCTGTTCCCGGCGCCGACGCCGTCGGTACAGGCGACGGTTGCGGCCGCGTGTCCCGCGGTTGCGGGCGCGCGCCTGATCGGAGGAGGCGACGCGGTGTTGCGCCTGCGCGCGGCGCTGGTTGAGGCGTGCCGGCTGCAGAGCGGCGTCTCGCCCGAGGTGGGCGAGGCCGCGCGCGCGCTGACGCGGGCGACGATCCGGTTCGCGGAGTTCGAGCGCTCGGGTGCGGAGTCGACGCTGGGCTTCTCGTCGCGCACGATCTGGCTCAA
>JBKJXT010000015.1:0-4482 GCA_046716205.1 Actinomycetota bacterium | reverse complement strand
ATGGGCGAGGACAACGACACCTACTACAAGCAAATCCACATTGTGCTGGACCGGCGCCCGGCGATCACGATTGACGACGGCGCGGACCTGGTGTCGCTGCTGCACAAGCAGCGCGTCGAGCAACTCGCCGAGATCAAGGCGGGCACCGAGGAGACCACGACCGGGGTCATCCGCCTTCGTCAGATGGCGGCGGCGAACGTGTTGAAGTATCCGATCGTCGCGGTGAACGACACGCCGACCAAGCACCTGTTCGACAACCGCTACGGCACCGGGCAGTCGACGCTGGACGGCATAACGCGCGCGACCAACATCCTGTGGGCCGGCAAGAAGGTCGTCATCGGCGGCTACGGGTACGGCGGACGCGGACTCGCCAGCCGTGCGCGCGGACTCGGCGCGCAGGTGATCGTGACCGAGATCGACGCCGTCAAGGCGCTCGAAGCGGTCATGGAAGGCTTCAGCGTCATGCCGATGATCGATGCGGCGCGCCTCGGAGACGTGTTCATCACCGTGACGGGGAACAAGGACATCCTCCGGCGCGAGCACTTCGAGGTGATCAAGGACGGCGCGATCGTCGCGAACACCGGTCACTTCGACGTCGAGATCAACAAGGGTGACCTCAATGCGCTCACCGACACCACGCGCGAGGTCCGCGACCACGTCGTCGAGCACGTCCTCAACGACGGACGCAAGGTGTATCTGCTGGCCGACGGGCGCCTGGTGAACCTTGCGGCGGCGGAGGGACATCCCGCCTCGGTGATGGACATGAGCTTCGCCGACCAGGCCCTCACCACCGAATGGCTCGTGCAGAACCTCGGCACGCTCTCGCCGGCGGTGTACGACGTGCCCGACGAGATCGACCGGGAGGTCGCACGCCTCAAGCTCGCCACGATGGGGATCTCGATCGACGAACTGACCGCCGAGCAGGTCGTGTACCTCTCCAGCTGGACCGAAGGCACCTGATCGTGGACGAGCCTCGGCTCGTCCCGTTCGAACCGCCGATCCCGCCATCGACCAACGGCAACGGCCACCGCGGGGGACGGCGGCGCCAGCGCCGGCGCGCGCTCGGCGGCATCTCCTTCGGCGTCCTGCTCGGCGCGCTGTTGGCGACCTCGCTGGTGCCGCGCCTGCAATGGCTCAACCTCTCGCGTCTGGGGTGGTGGGGGCGTCCGGTCGCGTGCGCGGTCGCGGCGGGGTTGTTGGTCGGGTGGTACCGGCGTGATGACCTGCGCGGGGCACTGTGGACCGGGGGCATCGCCGGAGTCCTGTCGTTGTGGGTGGTCTACGCGATGGTGCGCGCAAGCGTGCCGGTCTTGTTCGTCGAGCGCTCGTTCGCGCGGGTGGCGGCGATCGACCTGGCGCGCCTGGCGATCTACGGCGCAGCCGGGGGCGTCGTGGGCGCGGGGGTGGTTTGGCGTCTGCGCGCCCGGATGCTCCGGCGGTCCGGCCGTATCCCCGCGGACACTCGGTAGACTCTCTCGCCTATGCGCGCGATCGAGTGGAAAGACGGCGACATCGTCGTCATCGACCAGACCCTGCTGCCACAGCGGGTCGAGCATCGCGCCCTGGCCACGACCGACGACGTTGCCGAGGCGATCGTGTCGTTGCGCGTGCGCGGCGCGCCCGCACTCGGGATCGTGGGCGCGATGGGCGTGGCACAGGCCGCCCTCCGAGCACACAGCAGTAGCCCGCAGACCGTGATCGCGCGCGCGGAAGATGCCGGTCGCGTCCTCGCTGCGACCCGGCCGACCGCGGTGAACCTCTCGTGGGGGATCGACCGCGTGCTCAGCTGCGCGCGTTCGGTCGGGCTGACGGCCGGGCCGCAGCGGCTCGCCAGTGTCATGGTCGACGAGGCGCTCAGGATCCAACGCGAAGACCGCGACGCATGCGACAAGATGGCGCGCAACGCGCTGGAGTTCTTCCGTCCGCAGGGCGTGGTGCTGACGCATTGCAACACCGGGATGCTCTGCACCGGCGGCAACGGGACTGCGCTCGGCGCGATCCGGCATGCCCACGATGCCGGCCTCGGCGTCGCGGTGATCGTCAGCGAGACGCGGCCGCTGCTGCAAGGAGCGCGCCTCACCGCATGGGAGCTCGCCAGCTTGGAGATCCCGCACGCGCTGATCGTCGACTCCGCCGCCGCGGGCCTCATGGCGCGCGGCGAGCTGTCGTTGGTCGTCGTGGGCGCCGATCGCATCGCCGCGAACGGCGACGTGGCGAACAAGGTCGGGACCTACGGCCACGCGCTCGCGGCCGCCGCCAACCACGTCCCCTTTATCGTCGTCGCGCCGACCTCAACGATCGACCTGTCTATCGCTGCCGGCGAGAAGATCGAGGTGGAGGAGCGGCGCGCCGATGAGGTCACCTCCGTCCTCGGCATGAGCATCGCGCCGGCCGGTACCAACGCGATCAACCCTGCCTTCGACGTGACGCCCGCGCACCTGATCACCGCGATCGTCACCGAACGCGGCGTCGCGCGCCCGCCGTTCGAGGACTCGCTCGCCGAGCTGTTCGGAGCGTCGTCGAAGAAACGCGCGCCCAAGAAACCGGCTGCGAAGAAACCGGCTCCCAAGCGGGCTGCGGCGAAGAAGCCCGCTGCCAAGAAAGCAGCGCCGAAGAAACCCGCCGCGAAGAAGCCTGCTGCGAGGAAGCCGGTCAAGCCGGCGGCTCGGCGCGCCCCCAAGCGCGGTCGCTGAACGAGAAGTTCCTCTCGAACGCCCCACCGTCACTTCAAGACGGCTTCGCGCCGTCGTAAGGTCCCACGATGCTGCGCGCGGTGCTCGATCTCGTCTTCCCGCACGCATGCATGTCGTGCGCCGCGCATGGGGCGCGCTTCCTCTGCGGCGACTGCGAGGCACGCTTCCCGTGGATCGAGCACCGGTGTCTGCGATGCGGTCTGCCGGCTCGCGCCGACGTGGATGGATGCGCGGACTGCGCCTCGCTGCAGCCCGCCTTCGCGACGGCCCGAGCGCCGGCGCGCTACGAGGGGGTGGCGCGCGACGTGCTGATGACGTTCAAGCTCGGCGGGGAGCGCCGCGCCGCGAGCCGGCTCGCCGCCACGATGGTGCGCGCGCTGCCGGAGGTGGACCTCCTCACCGCGGTGCCGTCGGATCGCAAGGCGCTCGCCGCACGCGGCTTCAACCCCGCCGAGGAGCTGGCCCGCGCGGTCGCGGCCTTGACCGGCGTCCCGTACCGCCGGCTCATGCGCAAGGTCCGTACGACCGCGGACCAGGCGGGCCTCGGACGGCTCGCGCGCCGGGCCAATCTCACCGGCGCGTTCTCCAGCGGCCCGGTCGCCGGCGTTGTCCTGCTGGTAGACGACGTCATGACCACCGGCGCGACGGCCGACGTGTGCGCCCGCGCGCTGCTCAGCGCCGGCGCCCGAAGCGTCCACATCCTCACGTTCGCCCGCGCTGGGCGATGGTCAAAACAGGCCTAGCCAGGTCGCCGTGGCTCTACTACGATCGGATGCGTGATCCGTCCGGGTCTGTGGTTGCGGGTCGAACCGGCCGAAAGGCCGGTGCAGACCCAAGTCGATGCCAGTGGCGGGCGAAACGACCCACGTAAGTCGACAATTGGTCGACGAGCATGGCGCTACTTAGGAGTGAGTCCTGCCGCGACGCGTCCGAACGGGCGCGCACGCGAGAGAGCGGTAGCCGCCGTTCACGCCGGGCCGGGAACGGCCCATCGCGCTCACGCGCATAGAAGGCGCACGGCGTCGAGCGCTCCAGCAGGCGGGTGTGGGGTCAAAGACCAGGTCAGCCGGACGGATCACTTTGCGTTCTCGCACAGGACAGGGAGGCCACGATGCAGGTGATCGTGAAGGGCCGCAACACCCACGTGTCCAGCCATCTGAAGGAGCTCGCGACCACCAAGCTCGAGAAGGTGGAGCGCTTCATGGATCGCATCCAGACGATGGAGATCGAATTCTCGGAGGAGCACAATCCGCGCATCGCGGACAAGCATCTGGTCGAGGTGACGATGTCCACCAAGCAGCACGTGCTGCGCGCCAAGGCGGCGGGGCCCGATCCGGCTAGTGCGATAGACATGGTCCTCAACAAGTTGGAGGCTCAGGTCAAGCGCCTTAAGGGCAAGTACGTGCGCCGGGGCGAGCGCACCGCGGGGGTCGCTCCGGACCATACCCCCGCACCCAAAGGGGCCAGGTCGGCCAACGGCAAGAAGGGGCGGGCCATCACCCCGAAAGAGCTTCCCGACCTCGAAGAACTCATCCCAGACGCCCAGGATGTCGCTGAGCTTGGGCTAGAATCCACCCTCACGGACAAGACGGCCGATGACGGACCGAGCATCACAAAGGTAAAGCGGTTCGCCATAAAGCCGATGACACCGGAGGAAGCCGTGCTCCAGATGGAATCTCTGGGCCACGACTTCTACCTATTCGTCAGCGCCTCCAGCGCGCAGGCGGGTGTGGTGTACCGGCGTCATGATGGCTCGTTCGGATTGATCGAGCCCGACTAGCCCGGAGGA
>JBKJXT010000014.1:0-2558 GCA_046716205.1 Actinomycetota bacterium | reverse complement strand
TCCTGTGCACGGCCCAGTGCGGTCCCGGGAAGGGCGGCGAGCGCGAGCACGGGCGGCTTCCGCCACAGGATCTCCGGTGTCGTGACCGGCGCCATCGCCATCGCTTCGACCTCGACGTCGGTGCGCCTCTGATCAGCGTCGATCTTGAGGAACACGTCGCCGACGCGCAGGGTTGCGCGCTCGCTATGGGCAACGACGACCTCGATCTCGTCCACGTCCGGAATCAGGTCAACTCGGCGCGCAGTGTGCGCGCCTCCTCGACGAGGTACATCCGTAACCCGATCTCATCTGAAATCGACAACCCGGTGTCGAGCAAGTCGCGGCCCCGTTCCCGATCGCCGGAGAGGTCGCGTGCGAGTAGCGTCCGGGCCAGACGGATCCTCGTCATTGCGAGGAACGGTCGCATCCGCCACGTCTCGTTCAGCAACTCCGCGGCCTCATAGTGACGCACTGCGTCGTCGAGGCGGCCGCCGAGCTCCGCGCATCTGCCGAGCGCGTCGTCGACCGACTCGCCGACCGAGGCGAGCGCCGTGCCCCCGAACGCAACCAACCGTCCGGCGAAGGGCAGGAGTCGCTCGTAGACCGCGGGAAGGACTCCGTTGTCACCGAGGACCTCCGCGAGCGTCGCGGCGTTGGAGAGCACGCCGAGTGTGAGCCAGTAGTCGGGGAGGGCGCGCACGTCCTCGGCCCGCACTCGGTTCCAGTGTGCCAGCGCCTCCTCATGTCGGCCCACAAAGAAGAGGGCCCACGCGCTGAGCAACTCGGGGATCGGCAGCGTTGCGGAGAATCCGAGGATGACTTCGAGCGAGGCGTCGTCTATCTCTGCCGGCTTGCCGCGAAACGCCTCGAGCAGTATCCGCTGCGCTGATGTCGCGATGATGGTGGTCACCCTTCCCTGCTGGCGCCCGAGTTCCGCCAGCGGCCGCAGGCTCTCGTCCACCTCTTCGAACCGGCCTTCACGCAACGCGACCCCGATACGCAAGAACGGCATCATGTACAGCAAGTAGAAGGGTTGCCGGTACTCCTGCGCCAGCGTGAAGAACTCGTCGTATTCGGCATCGGATGCGGCAACGTCTCCCGACTCGACTCGCTCGATGATGCGGAACGTCCGCGCGCGCAGCTCGAGGCTGGCGTCTTTGGCTTCACGCGCCAGCTCGATCGCTTCGGTCGTGATCGCGAGTCGCTCATCCAGGACGCCCGGTCCTGAAACGGCGTGCCGGCGCGCGACGAGCGCATACGCCAGTGTTCCCGCCTCCCCATGGCGGCGCGCGAGTTCCACCGCGCGAAGACTGTGCATGTCCAAGTCGGCAGGATCCCCGCTGAAGAGGTCCATCGCGAGCCTGCCTTCCAACAGCGGAACCAGGGGGTGATCCTGCGGCAATGCCGCCGATGCCTCCTGCAGCGAAGCGATCAGTACGTCGTTCGGCAATCCGATGTCGCTCCATAACCCGCCGAAGCCGAGTGCCGCGCGCGCGAGTCGTTCGGCCCACCCATGTCGTCGAGCGATCTCCGCGGCGCGCGCACCGAAGATGTGGGCTTTGCCGAGCGACAACATCCACTGGTGGATCTCCGCCGCCGAGATCATCGTTTCGCACAGCACCTCGTCGTCGGGCTCGTCGAGTGCATCGATCGTCTGCAGCGCGCGCTCTATGTGATGCGCCGCATCCTCGAAGGCGAGCTGGTCCACTGCGCGCGCCGCCGCGCGCCGCGAGTATTCGATCGCCTTGTGTTCGGCGCCGGCCACCGATGCTTCGTGGAAGTGGTGCGCGAGCTCCGCGAGCCGCGGCTCGATGTCCGCCGCGTATAGCTCCTCGAGCGCTTCGCCGACGCGGCGGTGCAAGCGTACGCTGCGGCTCGTCGACAACTCTTCGTAGAGCGTCTCACGCACGAGCGCGTGCGCGAACGTGAATCGGTCGAGTACGCCGGGCACCTCTTCGATAACCCCGCGGGCTCCAACAGCCGCGTCCAACAGATCAGCGATGCCGTCTTCACTGACGTCCGTCACGCGCGCGAGCAGGGCGAGGTCGAAGTCGCGACCGATCACCGACGCGACCGACAGCACGGCGCCGACGTCGTCGCCCAGCCGGCTCAACCGCCTGCCGATGACCTCGCGCACGCTCTCGGGCAGCCCAACGTCGGCGAGCGAGCGATCCGACGTCCAGCGCCCGTCCTGCTCGAAGATCGCATGTGACTCGATCAGATGGCGGAGGATCTCGCGGACGAAGAACGGGTTGCCTTCGGTCTCGCGGTGCAGTGCAGTCGCGAACGAGCGGCCGGTATCGTCGAGGGCATGACTCGGGCGTTCTTCGAGGTAAGAGACGACGCCGTGCAAGGAAAGGCCGCGGAGCAAGATCCGCTCGTACCCCGGGTCGCGCCGAAGCTCGACGAGCGTTTCTCCGAATGGATGCTGGCGATCGAGCTCGACGTCCCGGTACGTGCCAGCGATCAGCATGCGCGTTCCAGCGGTGCCGCGAACGAGGTGGCGGAGCAGAAGCAGCGTCGGCTTGTCGGCCCAGTGCAGGTCGTCGAGAAGGAGCACAACCGGCGCATCTGTGGAC
>JBKJXT010000013.1:0-4203 GCA_046716205.1 Actinomycetota bacterium | reverse complement strand
CGTCCATGCATTGGAAGGCAGCCACGCCACGTGGCTCGCGCTCGCGCCGTTGCTTGCCGAACACGGCAGGGTGTTGGTCGTCGACCTTCTGGGATTCGGCCTCACACCACTGAACGGGCAGGTCTCTTCGCTCGAGGCGAACCGCGCGATGCTCGACCGGTTCCTGGCGCGCATGCACGCGACGCCGGCGGTACTGGTAGGCAACTCGATGGGAGCAGCCGTGTCGTTGCTGCAAGCGCGGAAGCGGCCGCAGACCGTCGAAGGGTTGGTGCTCGTCGGTCCTGCGTTGGCGCGCTCGGTCCGTCATGGGTTGGACCCGATGCTCGTCCCGATCTTCGGATCCACCCTGCTGCCAAACTCCGTCGGCTCGTGGATCGGCAAGCGGATCCAGCCCTACGGACCAGAGTGGTTCGTGCGCAAGATGCTGCAGATGTGCACCGTCGATCCTTCGCGTGTGCCCGCATCGGTCGTCGCTGCGAACGTGGCCGTGGCGACCGAACGCATGGCCCGCATGCCATGGGCGCCGTTGGCGTTCAACCAAGCGTCGCGAAGCACGATGGCGTTACTCGCCTCATCGCGCCGGTTCTGGGGGATGATGCGCGAGGTCAACGCGCCGACGTTGATGATCGGCGGGCGAGGCGACCGGCTGATCCCGCACCGAACCTTGCTGGAGGCGCAACGGATACGCCCCGACTGGAGCCTCGAGATGCTCGACGCCGGTCATATGCCGCAACTCGAGGATGCGCAAGGAACGGCGAGCCTGATCCGAAACTGGATCGCGCAACGCTGATTCAGGTGCGGTCGGGGAACCGCGCCTGGATATCGAAGGCCGCATCGAGGTTCTCCAGGAAGACGTCAAGAAGATCCCCGTCGAAATGCTTACCGCGCTGCTCTTTCATGATCTCGACGACCTGTTCGGGCGCGTAGGCCACTTTGTACGAGCGTCGGCTCGAGAGCGCGTCGAACACGTCGGCGATCGCCGCGATCCGTCCCTCGATCGGGATCGACTGTCCGGAGATACCGCGGGGGTATCCGGCGCCATCCCACCGTTCGTGATGGGTCCACGCCACCATCGAGGCCATCTCCAGCAACGGCGCATCGCTGCCCTCGAACAATTGGTAGCCGATCTCGGCGTGCGTCTTCATCACCGCGAATTCCGCATCGGTGAACAAGCCGGCCTTGCGCAGCACTCGGTCGGGCACTGAGATCTTGCCGGCATCGTGGAGCCGGGATGCGAGTTTGAGGTCCATGCAACGGTCGGCGCTCCACCCCATCGCGCGCCCGAGCAGCTCGGCGTACCGGCTCATCCGGTCGATGTGGTTCGCCGTTTCGGGATCACGGAGCTCCGTTGCGAGCGACAGTCGCCTCATCATCTCGACGACGGATCCGTGCAGCCTCGCATCGGTGGTTTCAACCGTGACGAGCGCGCGGGAGAGATCCTCGGTCCGTTCGCGGACCGTCGCGGCAAGCTCCGCGCGCTGCATCCGGTTCTCGCGCTCGAGGCGCCGCCGGTGTAGCGCGCCGTTCACGTTGATCAAGATCTCGTTGGGCGTGAAGGGCTTGACGACGTAGCCGTATGCGCCGGCTTCTATCGCGAGGGTCGCCACCTCGGGATCGTCGGTGCCCGTGACCATCACGACCGCGGTATCGGTGTGACGATCGAGGATGTGGCGGACGAGCGTCGGGCCGGACTCACCCGGCATGTTGACGTCGCAGAGGACCAGATCGAATCCGTGCTCGGCGAACCGGTCCCGCGCTTCCTCGGCGTTGGCGGCCTCCACGCAGCGGTGTCCGGCGCTCTCCATGATGCGGCGCAGGATGGCCCTGATGTCATCCTCGTCATCGACGATGAGGGTCAGGATCCGGCGGCTGACTCGGATGACGTTGGTTCCCGGGACCGATCGGACGTGCAGGTCCGGATCAGCAGCGCGGTGGTCCACGCCCGTCCGTCGAGCGTTCGGGTCGCTGCTGGTTGAGCCATATAGCGCCATGTGCACCTTCGGCGTGATGCGGGCGATGGACGGGGGATTTGAGGCTATTGTCACGGACTGCGTCGGTATAACCTCGCTCCGTGACCCAGCGTACGCTATCGCACCCTTCAGGACTAGTCCTTTCTGGGGATCGTTTGGAAAGGACTTACGGCCGGGGGTCTCGAGGGAGCCCCAGAACCCGTTCGGCGATCTGATTCCGCTGGACCTCATCGGTCCCGCCGCCGATATGCATGGCTTTCTCCCACAGGAACGCCTCCTGCGGTCCGCCGGAAGCAAGCAGCGTGCCTTCGCCCCCCAGCAGGCGCAGTCCCAGCGTGGCGGCCTCGGTCCCGAGGGAGGACAGCATAAGCTTGAGGATCGAGCCCTCCGCGGTCGGGATCTCCCCCTTGCCGAGCTTGGAGAGGATCCGGTTGTTCAGCAGCGCAAGCAAGCGTTCTTGCGTGTAGACCGCGACCAGATCGTGGCGCGTCACGTCGTCGGTGTGTCCGCGATCGCGAGCGATCCGGGCGAGCTTGGTGAACGGGAACGTGATCCCAGCGGTGACGTCGCCCAGCGACATCCGCTCGTACAGCAGGGTCGTGCGCGCGACGGTCCATCCCTCGCCCGGCTCACCGATGCGGTTCGCGTCGGCGATCCTGACGTCGGTCAGGAAGACCTCCGAGAAGTGTGCCTCCCCGTTGAGCTGGCGCAGTGGCCGCACCTCCACGCCCGGCGCGCGCATATCCACGATGAAGTACGTGAGTCCCTGGCGCTGCGGCAGGCTCGGGTCGTGGCGCGCCAGAAGGATCCCGAAGTCGGCGATGCCTGCGTCGGAGCTCCACACTTTCTGGCCGTTGACGATCCAGTCGTTGCCGTCGCGTTCGGCCCGGGTCGCCAGCGCGGAAAGATCGCTGCCCGCACTGGGCTCACTGAACAGCTGACACCAGATCTCGTTCCCGCCGAGCAACGGACGGAGGTGGCGCTGCTTCTGGTCCTCGGTGCCGTGCACGATGATCGTCGGACCCGCCATCCCGAATCCGACGATGTTGAACGGGATCGCCGCGCCGGCGCGCGCCTTCTCTTGGGACCACACCGCGCCTTCGACCGGACCGAACCCCCGTCCTCCGTACTCAACCGGCCACATCGGAGCGCCCCATCCATCGTCGGAGAGGATCCGCTGCCATGTGCGCATCGCGTCGAGGGGATACGGTGGCTGCTCGGCGATGTGGTACTGCTGCTTCCACGGCTTCACGTGCTGGGCGAGGAACGCGCGGGCCTCTGCGCGGATCTCGGCCTCGCGTGGCGAGTCGGCCTGCAGCATTCAGCTCCTCCCGACGATCAGCGCGCTCGTGGGCACGCCGGTCCCTGCGGTCGCAAGCACGTGCTGCGCGCCGTGGATCTGATTGACCGCGGTGCCGCGCACCTGTCGAACCGCCTCCGTGATGCCGTTCATCCCATGGATGTAGGCCTCGCCGAGCTGCCCTCCGTTGGTGTTGACCGGCAGAGCCCCGCCGATCTCGATGTTTCCGTCGCGGATGAAGTCTTTCGCCTCGCCTCGGCCACAGAACCCGAATTCCTCCAGCTGCACCAGCACCATCGGCGTGAACGCGTCGTAGAGCACTGCGGTTGCGATGTCGGACGGGCCGAGCCCCGACTGCTGCCAGAGCTGGCGCGCCACGAGCCCCATCTCGGGGAGATCGCTGATGACATCGCGGTAGTAGGAGTTCATCGACCATTGCTCCGCGGTCACCCCTTGCGCGACGCCTTCGATCACGGCGGGAGGTTGCGCCAGATCACGCGCGCGCTCGAGGCTCGTCACCACGATCGCCGCCGCCCCGTCGGACTCCTGGCAGCAGTCGAGCATCCGCAGCGGCTCCACGATCCACCGCGACGCTTGATGTTCTTCCAGGGTCAGGGGTCGCTGGAAGAAGAACGCATCCGGATTCGTGGAAGCGTGCCGGCGGTCGGCGACGGCGACGCGGCCCAGATCCTCGCTCGTCGCGCCGAACTCGTGCATGTACCGGCGTGCGAACATCGCCACCCAGGAAGCCGGCGTCAGCAGCCCAAAGGGCAGGATCCACGAGTAATGGACCGTGTCCGCGGTCGGGGCGCTCGGACGGGTGACCGCGGAGCCGTACCGGTACCACGAGCGCTCGTTGAACGCCCGGTAGGCGACAACCGTCTTCGCCGCACCCGTCGCGATCGCCATGGCTGCTTGGTGGACCGTCCCGCA
>JBKJXT010000012.1:0-5808 GCA_046716205.1 Actinomycetota bacterium | reverse complement strand
GTGCACCTCGTAGTACGCAGCACCAGGCACCGAGTTCCATGTCAGCGTCGGCGTGTCCAGGAGCGGGGCGCATACCAACTGCGGCGTGCATTTCGGAGGCGACAGGTAGTCAGAGGTGCCGAGCACGTCGAGGTTCGAGATGATGAAGGTACGCGACGAGCCCGCTGCGATGAGACCGTCCAGTTCAGTGTACGCCTCCACGCGCCATGAGTACGTCTCTGGCGTCAGCGCTGGGTTGAAAGACGTATACGCGGCGAAGGGGACGTCGTCCTCGCTGTCCAGCAAGAACTCAGAAGGCGAACCGCTGACCGAATAGAACACCTTGTAGTGGTGGGCTCCGGTCACGGGTTGCCACTCCAAAGACGGCATCCGGGTCGAGGACGACGCGTTGGCAGGCGCCGTCGGGGTCGGGCTGCTAAACGTGGTCCCCGGCGCCTCTAGTGTGAAGGTGAACCAGTCGCCGGAGTTCGGGATCAGTCCGGTCTTGCCCTCGTGATCGATCGTCTGCACGTACCACGAGAATGGGGAATCAGCCGGGTCGAGATGAACGGTCGGCGAGAACGTGCTGGCGTAGGTTGTCTTCGTCTCGACCGTGGTGCCGCCGAACTTCTTGATGGTGACCTTGTACTTCTCGATCCCGTCGAGCGCGGTCCACGTCAGTACCGGTTTCGACACGGTCGATCCATGGGTGGGAGCCGTCATGGTCACGAGCGCGGGGTTGTAGATGAAGTCGAAGGTGTTCGACCAGATACCGTTGATGGCCTTCGGATAGTCGATGCCGCGGACTCGCCAGAAATATTGGATGCCCGGCGTGGGCGCGCTCACGGCGCAACCCCCCGGCTCAGGAGGTGAGCCTCCAAACGTCTTATCGTAAGACAAGAATGTCGTGCGGTTGGTGATACATTCGCTGAAGGTGCCATTCGAGAAATTCGCGTCGGTGCCGACCTGCAACTTGTAGTAGGACGCGTAGGTGACCGGTGTCCACGAGTAGGTGGGATCGGTGACGTCGAAGTCGCCATCAGCCGGCGTCAACAGAGTCGGCTGATCGGGCCAGGCACGCGTGAAGGTCGCCGTGTTCGAGCACCCGCCCAGGTTGCCCTGAGAATCCAGGACGCAGACCTTCCAGAAGTAGGTGTCGTTGTTGAGACCACTGGCGGGCGAGTACTTCGTGCCGAGCGCAGTCTCGGGGAACGGTGCAACTTCGCTGTTGAAGTTGCTGTCCGTGCTGACGTGAACGATGTAAGAAGAGGCACCGGTGACAGGTGACCACGAGAAGACGACATCCTCCACCGTGGTGCTCACCGGCGAAGCCAGCGTGGGCACATCGGTCCAACTCACGCTGAAGCTGCGAACGTCCGAATAGAAGCTGTTGACTCCGGTGGTTGCCGACACGCCCCGGACGTGCCAATAGAAGGTCTGAGCTGTAGTGATGGGCGTGGTCAGCGAGAACGACGTGTTCTCGGTATTGCACGAGCTCGGACACGAGATAGGGCTGGTGAACTGATCGTTATCGTCGAACTCGAGGTGATAGGCCCTCGCGCCGGGCAGGGGCTCCCAGGTGAACAGCAGTGGATCGGTCGGGTACAAAAGGGTCGCACCGGACGCCGGAGCTGTGACGATCGGCTGGTCTGCCCACTCCTTGGTGAAGGAGGCCGAGGAGAAGTCCCCGACGATGCCTCCGCTGTCGATCCCTGCGACGCGCCAGTCGAGGTTGCCAAGCGGCAGGTCGATGTCAGGAGTCGCGTAGGTGTTGTAGGTGTCCTTGTTGTACTTGAAAGTCGAGAAGCCGTCGGCCGAAATCTGGACGCGATACTTCACCGCGCCGGACAGGGTGTTCCAGTGCAACTCTGGGTTCGCGCCGACGGTCACCCCACTGGTTGGAGAGACCAAAGTAGGAGCGCCGAGGGTCGCGAATGCAGGCAGCGCCGTAACGCTTACGAGAAGGATCGCGACCAACGCCGTGACTGCGCTGCTCGCGGTGCGCGTGGATGAAGACACAGATGACTCCCCGTTCCCGGCCCGCAGGCCATCGACTTCGATCAAAGGTGGAATGCTGCGCACGCCCCCGCCCGCGCAAGAACTCAACTATAGGGAACACACGGGCATGAGCCGTAGGCCAAACGTCTCAGCTTGCCCCCTCAATTGGAGGCATCCTGCCCTGATTCGTGCCCGTTGTGTAGAAGGTCGGCACGCCGAGCGTCCGGCTTTACAGCTCCCGGCGCCCTTCCAGGGCGCGCCCCAAGGTCACCTCGTCGGCATACTCCAGGTCCCCGCCGACCGGCAGTCCGCTCGCGATCCGCGTCACGCGCACGCCGAGTTCCTTGATCAGCTTGCCGAGGTAGATGGCCGTCGCCTCACCCTCCACCGTGGGGTTGGTGCAGACGATGACCTCTTTGATCTCGCCCGCGCCCAGCCGCACCAGCAGGTCCCGGATACGAAGATCGTCCGGCCCGATCCCGTCCATCGGCGAGATGTGGCCGCCCAGCACGTGGTAGCGCCCTCGGAACTCGTTGGTCCGCTCGACCGCGATGATGTCGCCCGGCTCTTCCACGACGCACACCACCGTCGAGTCGCGCTTGGGGTCGCGGCAGAAGTTGCACTGCTCGCCCTCGCTGACGTTGAAGCACGTGCGACAGATCGCGACCTTCTGCTTCGCGGACAGGATCGCGTCGGCGAGCGCGTGCGCCTCCTCGGCCGGCGCCTTCAGCAGATGGAAGGCGAGCCGCTGCGCGCTCTTGGATCCAACGCCGGGCAACCGGCGGAGCGCATCGATGAGATCCTGGACCGGGCCCTCGAACACGCCCTACTCCTCGACGATGACGTCGCCGAATCCTTGCCGAACGACGTCCAGGGGATCCGCTGCCGGCTCGGAGCCGCGCGCCTCGTCGATCTCGTCCGGCTCGTCGGCGGCGACCACCGCTTCCTTCACGATCGCGGCGATCCGGGGACTGACGCCGAAGACCTGGTTCACCGCTTTGGCGATGATCGCGGCGTGGCCGGGCTCGGTCACCATCTTGGCGTGGATCGGGAACCGCAGCTCCAGCGTCAGGACATCGGCTTCGAGGCTCCCGATCGTCGCGTCGGCCAGCAGGGCGTGCAGCGTCTTCTTCGCCTTGCGCACTTCCTCGAGCACGATCGCCCACGAGCCGCGCAGCTTCTCGATATCGAGGTCGCCGGCGACCCGAACGGGCGCGGGCGCGGCGGGCTCCTCCGGTGCGGCCTTTGCCGCGGCTTTCGATGGAGTCTTTGGCGCGGCCTTCGCCGGCGTGGCCGGTCGCGCTTCGGGAGCCGTGGTCGCGGGAGACGGCGGCGTCGCCTCGGATGTCGCTGCGGGCGCCGCGCCGGTGACGCCGACGATGCGCTCCAGCCGTTCGATGCGCGCCACCGCAGCCGATGCGCTCTCATCGGTCTCGGGCATCGTGGCGCGCACGATGGCCAGCTCGAGCGCGAGTCGCGGTGACGTCTGGTCGCGCATCGCGGCCAGGGCATCCACCAGCAGCTTGATCACATGCACGAGCTTCCCGCCGCCGAATCGATCCGCCTGCGCGCTCAGGCGCGCACGCGTCTCCTCGTTGGCGTCGATCAGATCGCCGGGGTCGCTCACTTGCTTGGTGATCAACAGCCCGCGCAGGTGCTCCAGCGTGTTGCGCGCGAACGTCCGCAGGTCCTGTCCGCCGTCGACCAGGCGCGCGATCTGGCGGATGGCCGATCCGGTGTCGGCGTCGGCGATCGCCTCACATAGCTCGAACAGCGAGTCGATGCTCGAGGCGCCCAGCAGGCGCGCGGTGTCAGCGAGGGTGACCGAGCCGGCGGCCGAGAGCTGATCCAAGGTCGACAATGCATCGCGAACGCCGCCCTCCGCAGCCCGCGCGATGAGCTGCAGCGCTCCCTCATCGGCGTCGATGCCTTCTTCCTTCGACACGCGCGCCAGGTGGTCGGCGATCGTCTGCGATGACACGCGCCGGAAGTCGAACCGCTGGCAGCGCGACACGATCGTCGGAAGCACCTTGTGCGGCTCGGTCGTCGCGAACACGAAGATGACGTGCTCGGGGGGCTCCTCGACGGTCTTGAGGAAAGCGTTCCAGCCCTGCGTCGAGACCATGTGCGCCTCGTCCACGATGTAGATCTTGCGTCGCGCGATGGCCGGTGCCAGCATCGCGTTCTCGCGCAGCTCCCGGACGTCGTCGACACCTCCGTGCGAGGCCGCGTCGATCTCGATCACGTCCAGCGAGTGTCCCTCGGTGATCGAGATGCAGGCGTCGCAGGTGTTACACGGATCGGGCGTCGGGCCCTTCTCGCAGTTGAGCGCTTTCGCGAGGATGCGCGCCGTCGAGGTCTTGCCGGTCCCGCGAGAGCCGCTGAACAGGTAGGCATGACCGATACGCCCTTCGCGGATCCCGGCCTGGAGCGTCTCGGTCACGTGTTCCTGACCGAGGACCTCCTCGAAGGTCTGCGAACGGTACTTGCGATAGAGGGCAAGTGAGGACATGAGATGCGGATCCTATGCCGATCGAGGGACAGCGGAAGGTGTGATCACACAGGGAAGAGGTGGAGGCGGCGATCGGCCCGGCGGCCCGAACACCCATCGGCGATCGCTTACGGCTGCTTCCTTCCGGATCTGACCGGGTTCACGAACCGACGTCGCCCGGCGCCGGACCGATGACCGCCTCCAGGGAACCGCCGCAGTCTACTCCGCGATCAGCCGAGGTGCGGGGCCAGCTCTTGGATCAATTGCTCCTTGGGACGCCCCGCGCCGACGATCCTTGTCAGTTCCTTCCCGGCGCGGAACAGGATGAGCGTTGGGATCCCTTCGATCGCGAAGCGCTGCCACACATCCGGAGCCTCGTCGGTGTCAAGCTTGGCGACCGTCAGGCGGCCGGCCAGTTCGTCTGAGACCTCTTTCAACACCGGCGCCATCATGTGACAGGGCATGCACCACTCGGCCCAGAAGTCGACGAGCACCGGCGCGTCCACCGCGATCGCCGCGTCGATGGTCTCCAGCGTCAGGACGGTGAAGCCCTTGGAGGCCTCGTGCGATGCGTCGAGCAACGACTGGCGCTCGTTGAGTTCCCCCTCAGGGATCGGTTCTTCGACGCCGAACTCTTTCGCGAACTCCTCGAACTTCGAGCGCAACCCTTCGTCCTCGCTCAGCGCTTCGTTCGCGTTGTTCGCCAAGACCTGCCAGGCCTCGTCCTCGCTGCTGCCGACGCCGGAGATGTCCAGGAGCGCGAAGTGCGCGGTCACGTTGCCGCCGGCGTCGGTCGTGAACGTGGTGTGCTCACGCACGGGCACCCGCATGCGAGTCTTCTTGGGCTCAGCCATCTCGTCTCCCCCGGCGATCGGTCTGCCGGGACGCTACCGCAGCGGCAGCGTGCGAGTCGCGTTCAACGACCGGATCGTCCAGCAAGTGGAACCGTCTTCGATCGGCTGAGGGTGCGATCCCTCGTCATCAGAGGCACGTTGTGGACGAGGCTCGTCGCGGCGATCAACTCGTCTGCCGGGTCTCCTCGAACATCCAGGCGTGTGCTCGTCCTGGCGATCTCGACCGTGATCGGCCAAACGTGAACCGCGGACAGGGTTCTGACGACCTGAGCATCGTCGAGATCGACCTCGATGCGGCCCAGCTGCGCCAGTTTCGCGATCTCCCACAACACGATCGCGGAGATGGACCAAGGTTCCGCGCGCATCAACTTTTCTTCCGCAGGCTTGTGTGCGTGCGTCACGGAGTTCTGCAGGATGTGCGTATCAAGTTTGAGCATGCGAGGCGATACCCGTTGACTGGATGTCCCCGTTGATCTTGATCTTGTC
>JBKJXT010000011.1:0-14804 GCA_046716205.1 Actinomycetota bacterium | reverse complement strand
TCGTAGCCCTCGATGCGCATCGATGCCATCGCGCGCCCGAACAGCGGCAGGAAGCGCCGGAACGAGGTGGCGTCGCGCGAGAAGCGCTGGAGGAACGAGGTGCGGATGTCGGCGCCGGCGAGCTCTTCGTAGGTTGTCTCTGCGTGGTACAGCGAGGTGAAGATCGGGGCGTCGGGCCAGGCCCGGTGCAACGCGAGGACGACCTTCTCGGCACCTCCGCGGTTGACGAGGTAATCGTGTGCGAGCGCGACGCGCGGCGCGCTCACGTCGTCGCGGAGCCCCGCGCGGCCCCCTCGATCACGCTCTCCATGCGCTGAACGAACCCGGTCCAGCTGCGCTCCTCGGTGGCCATGCGCTTGGCGTTGGCGCCGAGACGCTGGGCCAGCTCGGCATCCTCCAGGACGCGCTTCAGCGCGCGCACGACCGCGGCTTGATCGTCGGGGTCGACCAGCAGGCCGTTGTCGCCGTCGCGGATCGTCTCGGGGATACCGCCGGTGGCGCCGGCGACGATCGGCATCCCGTAGGCGGCCGCCTCGACCAGCGCGATGCCACCGCCTTCGAAACCGCCTTGCGGACCGCTCGTCTCGCGCGAGAGCAGCGCGAAGGCGTCGGCGGCGCGGTAGTACTTCGCGAGCTGCTCGTCAGACACGAGCCCGCTGAACACGACGCGGTTGTGCAGCCCGGCGGCGCGCACCTGTTCCTGCAGCCCGGTGCGCGCGGTGCCGTCGCCGACGATCACCAGGCGCACGTCTTCGTCCATCGCGGCGACCGCGCCGATCAGTCGGTCGTGCCCCTTGTGGGGCTGCAGGCGCGAGACGCTCAACACGATCTTGCGGCCGCCGATCGCCGAGCGCAGCGCGGCCACGTCCTCGGCCGCGACGACGCCGGCTTCGGGCGCGCCGACCTGCAGCACGGAGATCTTCAGCGGGTCGGCGCCCAGCGCGATCGCCTCGCTGCGGGTGAAGCGGGAGTTGGCGACGACCCGTTCGGCGCGCGGCAGGACCAGGCGCGCGATGGGGCGGATGCGCGAGGAGCGCAGCTCGCCGCCGTGACACACGACCACGGTGGGGATCTTGGTCGATAGCGCGCCGGGCGCGGCGAGAACGTGCATGGCGAGCGCGACGTCGAAGCTCTGGTGGCGTATCTCGTCGCGGGCGGCGGCGGCGATCGAGGGGATGAAACCGCGGCGGCCCAAGCCCCAGGAGTGGGCGCGACGCACGCGCGCGCCGAAGAGCTCTTCGGAATCGGGCGAGCCGGGCTCCAGGGGCGCGATGACGCGCCAGCTGACATCGCGGGCGCGCGCCACGATCTCGCGCGCCATGGTCTGGATGCCGCCACGCGTGGGCGGATAGTCCAACGTCAGCATCAATGCGCGCCTGGGGTTCATCGGTCGTGGAGGCTACCAGCGCCGCGATGGCTCGCTCGCTGCCGTGGCGCCCCCCATAGCGCCACGGTCACGAGCGGCCGTCTAGATGTGTTCGAGGACGGGCGCCTTGTAGTCGCGCCGACCCGCGATGAGGCCGCGGTCGCGCAAGCGTTTGTATTCGCCGTCGGCCGCGCCGACCACGAACCAGATCAACGGCGTGATCGAGTAGTTACCACCAACGAGCCACGCGCCCACCGACGTCGCGGCCATCGCCCAGATCGCCGCCCACACCGGTCCCGGCAGCGCCTTGCGCACCCGCGACGCGTAGGTGATGCCCAACACGATCGCCATCAGGTACAGCAAGCCGCCGATCACGCCCAGCGACAGGAACGCGTCGCCGATGTCGAACTCCGTTCCGGACTGCTGGCCGCCGAACTTCGAAGCCGCCGTCGTGGTGGCGCCGACGCCCTGGCCGACCGGCTTCTTCATGATCGTGTACTTGATACCGGTCGTCGCCGACTCGAAGTGGACGGGCAGCGTCGACTTCGAGCGGTCGAACGGATCGGCGAGCGCGCGGACCTGCTGCTCGATGAGCTGCGAGGCACCCGGCGTGCGCTCCTGGATCGTGGCGGTGTTGGTCGTGCCCATCGACCAGGCGGTGACGCCGGTGACAAGACAGATGACGATGCCCGTCGCCAGCAGCCGGTTCTTGGCGCGCGCCGCGAGCAGGATGATGACCGCGAGCCCGATCTTCACCGTGAAGCCTCGTGAGCCGATCAGGAAGCCGGCGTAGGCCATCACGCCGACGACCGCAAGCGCGAGCGTTCGCTTGGTGCGCGGCGCGAACAGGAACAGCGAGAACGCGGCGCAGAACGCGTAGTGGGTGTAGGAGGCGTACTCCGAGGCGTTGTTGAAGAAGGAGAACGGCCGGATCGTGTCGCCAACCTTGAGCGCACCGTAACCGTTGCGCTGGATCCAGTCCATCTCGAAGCCTCGGAAACCGATGAAGACCTGACTCAAGCCGTAGAGCGCGCCGAGCGTGCCGACGACCAGCACGATCTTGAAGACCTTGTGGGTGAACTCCGCGTCGGCGATCGAGCGCGCGACGAAGAAGAACGAGATCGGGATCAGGTTGATCATGACGCCGGTGAGCCCGACGATTATCGGCCCTTGCTCGGGGTTGAAGACTTGCAGCAGCCCGACGGCCAGCAACAGGAAGACGACCTTCGACAGGGCGGTGCCGTCGAAGTCCATCTCCTTGGACATGATCAATGAGATGAAGATCATGATCGCGACCGCGGAGGTGACCAGCAGCAGAGGGTCAAGGCGCGCGGCGCCGGTCGAGGAGATGAAGGCGTGGCGGATATCGCCCATGAACGGCAGCAGGATGAACAGACCGAGCACGGCCTTCCGGGGGTTCTCGATCGCGGGGATCGCGAGGACGGCCATGACCGCGAGCGCGGTGATCACGCGCAGCATGGGGCCGCCGGTGAGGATCTGCTTGCCGAGGTAGATGCTGCCGAACACCAACAGCACCGACCACACCATGCCGACGGTGCGCTTGGATGCGGCGTGGGAGCCCATGACCATGCTCATCGCGCGCACCCCCGCAGAACCTCGACTACACGGTCGGCGATGACGGGCCAGGCGAAGTGGGCTTCGTAGGTCGCGTAGGCGGCGGCGCCGAGCGCGAGGGTGCGAGCCGGATCGTCGCGCAAGCCTTCGATCGCGCCGGCGAGCTGGGCGTCGCTGCGGTCGATCATGAGGATGTTGTGGCCCTCGACGAGTTCGGAGGCGTGATCGGGGCCGCGGTAGGCGATCACCGGCAGACCGTGGGCCAGCGCCGCAACCAGCGTCGTGCGGCGGCCGGCGGATGGACCGACGGGATCGGCGTGCAGGTACGCGTCGGAAGAGGCGAGCGCGGTCGAAAGCTCGCCGAGGGGTGCCGTACCGGTCATCACCACTGCATCTGATAACGACGCAGGGGTGCTGAATGGTCCGGTGTTGCCGACGAGGAATAGCCGCGCATCCACGCCGCGCGCCCGGAGTGCGGAGATCGCCCGGAATGCGGGCGCGAGATCGCGCCCGGGGCCGGCGCTGCCGAGATGCGCGAGGACGAAGGCGTCCTCGGGGATGCCGAAGCGGGCACGATCGCGCACACCGGTGGGTGCCACGTTGGTGCCGACGGGGATGCGCACGACGCGGGATGCGTCCAGGCCAGCGAGCTCGACTTCGCGGGCCTCGGTGGTGACGATCCAGCGCGCGCACGAACGAAGGACGGCGCGGGTGGAGATGCGTTGGGAGAGCGCCCAGAGCGCGCCTTTCGCGCCCGAACGGCCCCAGGGGAACCACAGCTCGTGCGCGTACAGCGCGATGGGAGCGATGCGGGAGAGGGAGCGTGCGAGGGATCCGGCGCCGGGCGCGAGGCCTCGGCGGCCGACGGCGAATGGGTTGTATTGCCACAGGATGACCTGGGGCTGCGCGTCGCGGACGGCCGACGCGATGGCGTGGTAGTCGTCCCAGGCTCGGATGACCGGGCGAACCTCGACGTCGCTGCGCGGATCCGCGGGCGGACTGCACAGCACCGTCACGTCCAGGGCGCGCTTAGATAGCTCGCCGGCGATCAGGTCGGTGTGGTCTGAGATACCGCCGAGCACCGGCGGGAAGTCGCGTCCGAGGATCGCGACGCGCATCTACCTCTTGCGGCTCGTCACCGTGGCGCGAACCGTCTTGCTCGACGTCGCCTTGGGTCGCGCAGTTGTGCGGCGCGCCGGGGCGGTCGTCTTGCGAGGCGTCGGGCGCGTGGCGGTCGTGGCGCGCTTCGCGGGGCTCTTCGCGGTGGTGGCGCGCGCCGGAGCCTTCGCCCGTGACGGGGTCGCGGGCTTGCGGGCCGTCGTGGTGCGCGCGTTGCGCGGGACGCTCTGGGTCTTGGCGCTGGAGCGCGGACGCTGGCCGGGCCGCGATGCGGACACCTTCTTGGGAGCGCGCGCGCGCGATCCGTTGCGCGGGCCGAGGCGCGCCGACATCGTCAGCGCGTCTTCTTCCGCGTAGTAGTCCGCATAGCCGTCGGCATCGTAGCCACCCGATCCGCCCCAGCCACCGTAGGTCGGCATCGAGCCGAAGTCGTCGTAGTTGCTGTCGGCTCGGCTGGTGGTCTCGTCGCTACCCACCAGCACCACGCCGAGCACGCGCCCGCCGGCTGCGGCCAGCTGCTCCTTGGCCTCATTGGCCTGGGCACGGTTGGTCTGACCGGCGGAGACGACCAGGATCACGCCGTCGGCGTACGCGCCGAGGATCGAGGCGTCGGCTGCCGCCAGCACCGGCGGAGCGTCGAGCAACACGACGTCGGCCCAGCGGCGTGCGCGCCGCAGGGTCATGGCCATCTCTTCGCTGGAAAGGAGCTCGCCGGGGTTGCCGATGATCGGGCCGCAGGGCATCACGTAGACGCCCTCGAGGCCCGGTGCGGGCCGGATGGCGCGCTCGAAGGGGATCTGGCCGCGGATCACGTTGGCGAGCCCGACCGTGTTGGCGATGCCGAAGGCCTCATGGGTGGACCCGCCGCGCATGTCCGTGCCCAACACCAGCACGCTGCGACCGCTCTCGGCCACCGCGGCGGCCAGCGCTGCCAGCGTGGTCGAGCGCCGCTTGGCCATCGTGGAGGTGATGACGAGGGTCGACTTCTCGTGCGGGAAGCCCATGGACGCGAGCGTTGCGCGCAGGGTGCGCGCCGCTTCGATGATGGAGCCCGATGGCTCGCCGAACCCGTCGATCTCCTCCTCGACGGGGAGGGCGGCCAACACCGGCAAGCCCAGCTCGCGCTGGGTGGATTCCTTGTCGCGGACCGTGTCGTCGAGGTAGTCGCGGGTGAGCGCGATGCCGACGCCGAACATCAGCCCGACCATGAGGCCGAACAGGAGGTCCTTCTTGTGGTCCGCGCCCGTGCGCTCGCCGGGGCCGGCAGGCTTGATGAAGCGGCCACCGCCGTCGTCGAGGTTCGCGAGCGTGTCGCGCAGACCGACGATCTTCTCGGTGAGGCTGCTGGAGGCGGACAACAGGGTGTCGCGCTCGATCACGAGCTGCAGGTTGCGACGGTTACCTTCGCCACCGCGCTTGATCAGCTCGATCTGGTAGTCCTCGACCTGGGCGCGCACCGAGGCGAGCTGCGCGGTCTTCTGGCTCAGGAGCTTCTTGTAGTAGGAGCGCGCGCCGTCCAGCTGGAAGGCGATGAACTGCTGGCCGTAGCCGTTGCAGATGTCTTGGGCGCGATCCGCCGGCTTGTCCGCGTAGCGGGCCCAGGATGCGCGCTCCTCCGGTGTGACTGCAGAGTCGGCGACGGTGAGGTCGAAGGTGTTGGTGGTGTTGGCGGGCGTGGTCGGAACGACTTTTCCCGCCACCTCTGCCACGGGAAGCTTGATCTGCGACGCGACGCGCTGCGCGATCTCCGGGCTCTTCAGGTACTCGATGAAGTCGTTGGCGCTACCGATCGGGTTGTAGCCGCGCGAGTCTGGGTCGGTCGGGTCGTAGGCGGTGAGGGTGAACTGGACCTGACACCCGGCGACGTATTGCGGTGACTTACGGAGGGACCCCATGAACGATGTCAGTGTCACCACCAATACGGCAGTGATGACCGTGCGCCTGCGTCGCAGGAGCATCCGGCCGAACAGTTTGGGGTCCACTGGCTTACCTCAACGATTGGTCACGACTGTCAGTTGTGTTTCACATACGTAGTTCTGATCCGGGAAACGTGCTACCCCCGGATGATCGGTCCGGGGGTAGCGAGTCGGCGTGCAGTCCGTGGGAGGGAGGGAGGGAGGGCTACGGGCGCCGACTTGTTTCCAGGGTCTTGGTGCGTGTTCGTTACGCGAATGCTTCTGCCACCTCGAGGTCGTTGACCTCATCGAGCATCATGGCGACCGCTCGATCGCGAAGCCGGTAACAGTGCGAGCGAGAGAGGTTCATCCGCTCGCAGATCTGCGGGACCGACATGTCTTCGAGGTACCAGAGCATCAACACCGCGCGCTCCCGCTCATCGAGCGAGGAGAGCCGGCCGAGCAGCTCCGAACGGAGATCCAGTGAGTCGAGGAAACCCCGACGGAACGGGTCGGCGTCAACATCGGTGGTGCGGTTCATCGCGACCATCACCGATGAAGATTTCGGGTCGTAGTGATCGCGGAACGCCTTGAGCGCTCGCACTACGTGACCGGCCGACTGAAACATCCCTGACTCGCTTTCACTCGTGTCTGTGTCCGCCTGCCTAAACGACCCCCGACCACTCAACGTTGCAGGTCAGAGTGGGCTTTTTATAGGGTCGAACGGTTGCGAACGTTGAACGAGTGCGCGAATCGGGCGTGAAAAAAAGTCCGGCGGACCGGACTCCATATGACGTAGTGGGGCGCTTAGCCGATCCGTGCAACGCCGCCGACGCCACGCTCAGGAGTCGCGACATCCGGAACCACGTCACGCAGTGCTTCCCACACGGCGGAGGCGAGGAACCGACGGTGCCCGCCGAGCGTGCGGATGTACGGGAGCTTGCCCGCGTCGGCCCAGCAGCGGACCGCACGGTGCGACACACGGAAGAGCATGGCGACCTCACCGGTCGTCAGGAGCGCGTCCTCGCGACGGTAGCCGTTCTGCATCGCGATCGCCTGGCGGCGAAGGCGCTCGATGAGACGCTCGCGCGTGCCGGAGGTGTAGGGAGTCTTCCCCATGACGATCAACTTCCTTTCTGCCCGCAGTGCGGGCCGTCGCCGCTCGCGCCTTCGCGAACGGAGCTTGCTCACACGACCGACGGTGGCCGTGTGTGGACATGCGAAAGGCCGGACGAGATCGCCCGGCCTCCACTTCCTTACTGACTACATGCAGAACGCCCGCGGGATCCGCGGGCGCTGTCCGTACTGGTTCTTTCCAATACTTGCTGTGTACTAATTTGCGGGTTCAGATGTCCCACGTCAAGGGTTGGAACGCAGGTTTTTTCTCGACTTTTCGGGGCAGAGTCGGACACTCCGGTCGTCACATGACTAGAAAAAAGCTACCGAGCGGCTGCACGAACGTGTCAGACGAATGTAACCGTGACTAGTTAGTGTTGTCTACCCTCGCGCGCCAAGACATGGTCACCGAACCACCCGAGCGAGTCATGAAAGATCTTGCGGTGTCGTCGTTTCCTTCGATGCAGGGTACTCACCAACTTGAGAGGGAATCCGATGACCAGCAACCGAGCGGAAGGCGCGATGAGGGCCTACAAGGCCGGCAGTCGCCGCCGGGGCGCGATCGGCGCTCTCGAGCGCATGGCCGACGCAGCGCTGGCCGCAGGCGGCGCGATCGTCGTCAACGCAGTGGTCGGGCTCGGGCTCGGGCTCCCCGCCGGACGTGCAGGCCTGTCCCTCGGCGCAAGTCTTGTGTGCGCCGGCCTCGCGTGGATCACCAGGCACCGCGGTCGCACCACCCGCCCACAACGCGGTGTCGCGGTCAGACTTCATGCCCCCCAGCCGATCGTGCTCAGCTCGCACGCCAAGCGCGCAGCCTAGAAACGCCCATAGACCCCCATCACGATCGAGCCTCCTGTGCACAGGGGGCTCGATCTGCATCCGGGCCCAGGACCGGCGCATCGGGCGAAACCACGCCTTCCTCTAGGCATAGTTGGCCTTCCGCGGGCTGCGCGCCCGCGCTACATTTCGCACCTGCCGCCACGAGGAAGGACGGGATGAGACACAACCGCAGGCCACTGGTGCTCGTCGCAGACGACGAGACGACGGTTCGGGAGTTCTTCTCGCATGCGCTCGAGCTCGAGGGCTTCCGGGTCATCGCGGCGGCGGACGGACGGGAAGCGATGGCGGCACTCGACGAGGAGACCCCCTCTGCGGTCATCCTGGACATGGCGATGCCCCACGCGAGCGGTCTCGCAGTTCTGCAGCGTGTGCGCGAACGCGAGGAGACCCGCCACGTCCCGGTGATCGTCGTCACCGGGGTCGAACCCGACGACGAGCTGTGGGCCGGTAGGGACTGGGGCTGGGACCTCTACCTGTCCAAACCGGTCTTGGTCGAGGACCTCACGAACGCCCTGAACAAGATGATCCTGCAGCACCACTAGCGGCTCTTCCGCAGCCAGGTACCGATTCGTACCGCAAGCCCCATTTGCTGGGTGCTTTCGAGATGCGTGTGATTGTGTCGCACCCGGCGAAAGGGGTGCGCCCCCCGCATGGAGAATCGTTACAGCAGGAAGAGAGATGAAACGACTCGGCAGCCTCATAGCAGCGGCGACGTGCGTCGTCGCCTTTTCCGCGTCCGCTCCATCCAGCGCCGCGTCGTTCCAGACCGTGAACTGCGTCGGCGTTGCACCCGTCGGCGGGACCATCACGTGTGCGAAGCCTTTCTACCTCGATGACTTCTCGCGAGTCTCTCGCGTCTCGACGCACGCCAACTTCCACGCGAGGATCTCGAGTGGATCCGTCACGATGGAGTGGTTCGAGATCGAGGACGGCGTCCACCACCTCGTCGCGCGCTGGGTCTGCAACGCGCCCGGCCTGTACGTCGCGGCGCGCCTTCCGACCGGCACCGGCGCCGAAGCGGGCGCCGCCGATGCTTCGACCATCCCGAACTGCAGCGAGGACCTCAGACCGGCCGCAGCCTTCGCCCTGGGCGAGCAATGGCTCGTCGTGACCGCGCGCGCCCAGATGTGCCTAGGCAACGACTCCGGACAGCCCGGCTGCCCGTTCCACGGCTACCTGCAGCTGGTGCCGACCATCGTGCCCGCCTGAGACCTCTCAGACGCCGCTGACGCTGCGCCCTATCGGCTGAGCGTGCGCGCCCTGAACCAATCCACCGTTCGTCGCACGCCCTCGCGGACATCGATCCGCGGCTCCCAGTCCAGCAGCTCGCGCGCCCGAGTGATGTCGGGACGGCGCACGCTGGGATCATCGATCGGACGATCGGTGAACACGACCTGCGAGGACGAGCCCGCGAGCTCCACGATGAGTTCGGCCATCTCGAGCACCGTCATCTCGTGGGGGTTGCCGATGTTCACGGGGTCGTTGAACGGTGGCTCGAGGCCAAGGAGACGGACGATCCCCTCGATCAGGTCGTCCACGTAGCAGAACGACCGCGTTTGGGACCCGTCGCCGTGCACGGTCAGCGGCTCGCCCGCGAGCGCCTGGGTGATGAACTCGGGGATCGCGCGGCCGTCGCGCTCACGCATGTTCGGGCCGTAAGTGTTGAAGATCCGCACGATGCGCGTATCGAGGCCATGCGTGCGGTTGTAGGCCATCGCCATCGCCTCGGCGTAGCGCTTGGACTCGTCGTAGCACCCGCGCGGTCCAACAGGGTTCACGTTGCCCCAGTAGGTCTCTGGCTGCGGGTTCACCAGCGGGTCGCCGTACACCTCCGAGGTGGACGCCAGCAGGAAGCGCGCGCCCTTGTGTTTGGCGAGCCCGAGCGTCTGCCAGGTCCCGAGCGCGCCAACCTTCAGCGTCTGGATCGGGAACCGGGCGTAGTCAACGGGCGACGCCAAGGACGCGAAATGCATCACCGCGCCCACCTCTCCGTCCAGGAAGAGCGGCTCGGAGACGTTGTGCTCGAGGAAGGTGAACGAGTCTGTGTAGGTGCGGGCGAGCTCTTCGCTGTGCTCGGGCTTGCCGGTGATGAAGTTGTCGATGCTGACGACCTGGTGGCCGTCGGCCAGCAGGCGCGCACAGAGGTGGTGGCCGAGGAATCCCGCCCCGCCGGTGACTACGATCCGCATGGAAGGCGAGCATACCGGCGCACATCGCGCGCGCCGGGCGCGGTGGCCCGCTGACGTTTTGTATGCGGAACCACGCGCATGCGGACGCAACGCGACAATCGCGGCGGTGCAGGGGGTGGCAGTGCGGTGCGGCGCGAGGTGGCAGGGGCGCGCGCCCTGCTGCGCCCTCCCCCGGACGCAGAACGAGCGGGCCCTAAGGCCCGCTCGAGCTGCGTGGGGTGTTCTTGGGTTAGTTCGCAGCACCTCGGCCGTAGCCGCTGCTGAACGTCTGGCGCGTCGGGTTGCCGAACGCGGTGCCCCACGCCCGCATGACGCCTCGGCCGTCCATCCAGTACCCACCGTCGCTGGTCACAGCCACCAGGCTGCGTGCGTTGGCGCTGGAGCTCCTGCCGGTGGTCGCCGGCGACGCTGCGCCACCGAACCCGCGGATCGAGCCGTCGCTCATCAGGATCCAACCGCTGGTGTTGTTCGAGCGCAGGATCACGCTACGAGCCGCACCACCCGAGGACAGCGTGCTCGACTGGATCGAGCGCGGCATCGAGTTGGAGCCGACCGCGAAGGGATGCAGACGGCCGTACTTGTCAAGGACGTAGCCGCCGAGGTTGTCGCTGCGCATGACCACTGCCCTGGCGTCGTCCGAGGTCCAGCTCTTCGACAGACGCACCGAGGGCGCGCCGCCGAACCGGTAGAGCTTGCCCTCCTTGGAGAGCACGTAGCCGCTCGAATCGGTGCGTAGCACCAGGCCACGGGCGCGATCGGAGCTGAAGCGCGTGCTCGACGGGGTCGAGGGCTTGGCGAACGAGCCGCTCGAGAAGGGGTACAGCCTTCCGTCGGAGCTGAGCACGTACCCGGCGCCACCGGTGGACCGCACCGCGATGCCGCGGACGAAGTCACTGGAGGACGTACGGCTCTCGCTCGTCGTGTTGGACGCGGTACCGAACGCGTACACCCGGCCACCGCGCTCGACGGTGAATCCGTTCACACCACGCGCGACCTTGGTCGAAACGCCCGTTCCGGAGAGGTTCACGGCGTCGGTCGCGATCACACGAACCAGCGTCGTGAAGCTCGCACCCGTAGGGACGTGCCAGACCTCAGCACCGTCGTTGGCCTTGGAGTAGTCGCCGCCGTTGATCGTCGACCACGAGCTCCCAAGGTTGCTCGAGTACTGGATCGTGATCGGGTCGGTGGCGCGGTTCACGCTCGCGTCGGTGACCGACCAGCGGATCGTGTAGTCCCCGCCTGCCGGCACGAACGGGTTCGAGGAAGCCGGAGCGGTGACCGCCACCACGGGCGCGCTCGAGTCGATGGCGAAGGATTCCGCCATCAGACCGTAGGCCTTGTTCCCGTTGGTATCCACGGTGACGACTCGTACCTTCACGTCGGTCACGTCGATGGCCGGTGTCGTCCAGGTGACCGGACCGCCACGCTCTGCGAAGGCGGGGTTGATCACGTGGGGGTAGCTCTCACCGTTGTCGGTCGAGTACTCGATCTCGATGTGGTCGAAGTCGGTTCCTTCGACGCCGGGCCAGTCGATGAGCACGTCATCGCCGCCCCTGACGACGTCGCCGCCGACAGGAGTCGTGAGCGTGACCGGGATGGCCTGGATGTCGGAGTTCACCTCGAGTGAGGTCGCCGACGGCGTGCAGTTGAGCGCGTCATCGCAGAGGTTCACGGTGAGCGCGTGCGCGCCCGGTGCCTCGCCGAACGCCGCGGTCAGCGCTGCCAGGTCGAAGTTCCGGCCGGGTGCCACTTCGGCGTCGGAGGCGCCGATCGTGATGTCCTTGGCAGTGATGGCGTTGCCGCCGACGAGGAGCTCGGCGGAGCCACCTTCAGCGTCGGCCGGGACGACGGTGGCGTTGACGGCGATCGCGGTCGTGAACATGTTGACCATGTTCGCGGGGGCGGATTCGCCCGCAGCGGTCGTGATGGTCACGCCCGTCAGGGTCGCAGCCGCCGGCGCGATCGTGTCGATCTCGGTCGGCTTGGTGATCGCAGCCGCCTGCGGGTTGGCGACCGTGGCGAGGTCCTGGCCACCGTTGAAGGTAGCGGTGACCTCACAGCCGGTCGGGACCGAGCAGTCCGATCCGAGGATCTCGACCGTGCCGTGCCAGACCTTGCGATCAGCGTCCGACCAGCCGTTGGTGTGCGCAGCAGCGACGGGGGTGACGGTCTTGTTGAGCGTCCCGTTACTGAACGTCACGGTCGGCGCGGTCGTTGCCATGCCTTCACTGAAGGTGACGGCGATGGTCGACTGGCCGGCCTTGAGCGGCGCGGACGGCGTGATGTCCATCGTGCCGACGGGCTTGGCCTTGTCGAGGACGGCGGCCTTCGCGATCGCCTGGGAATCCGTGGCGTTGTCGAGCGCGTCGGCGATCGACACGTCCCCGGCGGTGAATGCGACATCCTTCGCATCCGTGCCGGTCACCGCGCCGAAGGCGAGCGAGAGGAACCTGTCGTTGGCCTCGTCGGGGTCGTTGTCGGTCGGGCTCGCGTCGGCGATTCCGGTCGAGGTGAGCCCGTCGAGGGCGAACTGGCTCTTGATCGCGCCGATCGGGTCACCGATGGCCTCGGAGTACTCGAGGACGAGGCGGTCGATATGCCCGTTCTCGTCGGTGTCGTAGACGGTCGAGCCGACGATCCGCGGCGCGGCCGTGTCGGTGGCGATCTTGCTGGAACCTCCCAGCACCTCGGCTCCGGCTGCATCCAGTGTCCTGTTGGCAGCGGATACCTGCTGCACGTAGGCGAGCGTCGGGGTCGCGTCGGTGTTCGGCAACGTCGACTCGGGGATGCTGAACCGAGCGACGTGGTCGTTGGGCGCAGCGGCGACGGTTGCGGCGGTCGCGGCGACGCCATCCGCCGACCAGCCGTTGGGCTTGACCTGGGCGATCGGCTCGCTGAACGTTCCGATGACCCGGTCGATCTTCCCGTTACCGTCGACATCCAGGGTCCGCGCCGACAACAGCGCCGGACCGGCACCGTCAACCGCCGCCATGTTGAAGCTGGCAACGCACGCCTTGAATCCCGGCGTGAGGGTGTTCGCCTTCATCCCGTCGGCGTTCGTCGGGGTGCAGGTGGACGGCTTGCTGTATGCGATGTTGGCGACTGCAGCTGTGCCCCAGCTGTTCGAGGGCGTGAAGCGGACGTAGATCTTCGCGTCGTCCGCGGTCGTGCCGGAGTCGAGGGTGCTCGTGTTGATCACGGCAGGCTGGCCGTTCACGGTGATCGTGAAGGCGCTCAGATCGACGCTCGCGTCGTCGATGTTCTGCTCGAAGTTGAGCTCGACCGCGTCGATGCGCCCGTCCGGCGCGCTGCCGCTGCCATCGTGCGTCCGGGCAACGAGCAGCACGTTGTCGGCCGGGGTGACGTAGACCCGACGCGCCGGGATCGCGGCCTGCGCTACGACCATGTTGCCCGCCTCATCGACGATCTTGGAGGTAGCGGTGGTCCCCGAGGCGATACCGAGGTAGCAGGCGGTGCCTGCGCCGGGGATCTTGAAGCTGTTCTGCACGGGCGTGTTCCCGGGCCGGATCTTCACGGTGAAAGTCTGCTGGTAGTCGACGTCGCTGCCGCTGGGTGGCTGGGGCGTCAGGATGGGATCGTCGGCCGTCGCGTTGCCGGCAGGCTGCGGGAAGTTGTAGCTGCTACCGACTGCGGTTCCGTCGTTGCACGGACCAGGGCTGGCGGTCAGCTGCATGGTCGTCTCGAGGTTGTTCCACCGGTCAAGCTTGGTGGCGCCGGCAAGCGTGGCCCGCTCGCTGAACGTGAGGTAGAGCCGGTCACCGAGGGCCGCGCTCTCGAAGAGGTTGACGGTCCCGCGGTCGATCGCCTCGGCGGTCATCAGGACCGGGCCGGCCATGTCGACCGCTGCGGCGTCGTAGGCCTGGGCGTCCTCTTGGTCGACCGCGCCGATCGCGCCCCCGCCGCTGATGTACTTCACGACGGGCGTGGCGCCGGTGTCTCCAGTCAGCGGTGTGGTGTGCGGGACGAGGTTGATCGTCAGCGACGTGGCCGGAGGCGAGGCCCACTGGAAGCTCGAGATCTGGTAGCCCTGGACGAAGAATCCGGGACTTGTCCCGTTCGAGGCCACGGGGACCGAGCTCGTGGACATCGGAAGGCTGAAACGGACGATCATCTTGTCGATGAAGCCGTCACCGGTGTCGCCGGTCTCGACGCGTACGATCGTCGGCGGCGCAGCCGCGAAACCGATCGACGCTGAAAGCGCGACACCCGCCGTCAACAGCAGCCCAACCGCGATGACGCGGTTACGACTGTCCGTCCGGCGGAACGAGAGAACACGAAGGAAAACATTCATAGCACTTCACCCCACTGCTCGAGTGCCTATCTGGCATCCAAAACGAGGGTGTGCCTGTTCGGTTTCACGTTGCCGCGTTGCCCGGATTGCGCACCATCTCCTGGCGCGCCCCATGCGCGGCCGGGCGAATCGGACCGAAGCGGGCAGCGGCACGTCAGGTTCGTCCGAAGAATTTTTTTCGGGCGGAGAAGGGCCCGGGCGCAGGAGCCGCCGGGACGTTAGCGGCCTACGCCCTCGTAGGTGAACCCGATCTGTCGCAACAGGTGCGGATCGAGCAGGTTGCGTGCATCCACCACCGCGGGCCGCGCCATCGCGTCGCGCAGGCGCGCGAAGTCGAGCCAGCGGAACTCGTTCCACTCCGTCAGCACGAGCACCGCGTCGGCACCCTCCGC
>JBKJXT010000010.1:0-3310 GCA_046716205.1 Actinomycetota bacterium | reverse complement strand
ATCGACACGAACGTGATCGCCGGCGCCCAACACGGTGCCGGGCTCGAAACGGTTGGGGGCGTCGGTCAACACGAACACGCTTACCTCGCCGCGGATGCCGTGCGCCTTCTCGATCCGCCCGACGACCAATCGCGCGGGACCACCCACGTCGCTACTCGACGATCTCGATGAAGGCGTGCGTGTCGGTCCGAGCCGCAGCGGCGCGAGCGACCTGACGGATCGACCGGGCTACGCGACCGGACTTGCCGATGACACGTCCCATGTCCTCGGGATTCACGTGCAGGCGCCAGGTGGGGCCTCGCTCCCCGTCCACGTGCTCGACGCGTACGTCGTCGGGGTGCGCGACCAGGGCGCGCGCCACGTAGGAGAGGGTCGCGGAGACCATGTCGGGCGCCTCAGCGCCGGCCGGCGGCGCTACTTCTTCGCCGCGGCTTTGGCCTGCTTGGCCTTCTGCCATATCCCAGTGCGCTTGAGGAGTGCCGTCGCGCTGTCGGAGGGTTGAGCGCCCTTGGAGAGCCAATGCAGGGCACGGTCCTCGTCGATGGTGATCTCGGAGGGGTCGGGCAAGGGGTTGTAGTGCCCGAGGATCTCGACGAAGCGGCCGTCCCGCGGCGAGCGCTGGTCTGCGACGACGAGACGGTATGCGGGCTGCTTGCGCTTGCCCGTGCGAAGAAGTCGGATGCGTACCACGAGGGTGAGAGGGTACCCGAAGAGCCCGGAGGACGCTACCTGCGGCTCTGCGAGGGACTATTTCCGCTTCTTCTTCTTGTTCTTGCCATGCGTCTTCGGGCGATGCGGCCTGTTCTTCGGCTTGCCCTTGCCGGCGCCGGATCGCGGTTGGTCCTGCAGCCCGGCCATCATCCCGTGCGGGAGGTTAGCTGCCCCGCCCCCGCCGGCCATCACCCGCATCATGACCTTGGCCTGCTCGAACTGCTTGACCAGCGCGTTCACGTCGCTCACATTACGGCCGCAGCCGCGAGCGATCCGCTGACGGCGCGAGTTGTTGAGCAGCTTGGGATCGTTGCGCTCCGCAGGCGTCATCGCCTGGATGATCGCCTCGACCTGGCGCATCTCTTTCTCGTCGATGTCCATGTCCTTGAGCGCCTTGGCGCCGGGAAGCATCCCGATCAGTGACGAGACCGAGCCCATCTTGCGCATCTGGCGCATCTGCTTGAGGAAGTCCTCGAGCGTGAATGTCGCCTTGCGCATCTTCTCCTGCATCTCGGCGCGCTCGTCGTCCTCGAAGGCCTCCTCGGCCTTCTCGATGAGGGTGAGCATGTCGCCCATCCCGAGGATCCGCGACGCCATGCGGTCGGGGTGGAACGCCTCGAAGGCATCGAGCTGTTCGCCGGTCGATGCGAACTTGATCGGGCGGCCGGTGACCTGCGCCACCGACAGCGCGGCGCCGCCGCGCGCGTCGCCGTCGAGCTTGGTGAGGATCATGCCGGTGAAGTCGACGCGCTCCAGGAAGGCCGTCGCGACGTTCACCGCGTCTTGGCCGGTCATCGCGTCGGCGACGAACAACGTCTCGTCGGGCTGAACGGCCGCCCGGATCGCCGCGGCCTCCGCCATCATCTCCTCGTCGATGTGCAGACGCCCTGCGGTGTCGACGATGACGACATCACGCATGAGGCGACGCGCCTCTTCCAGGCCGAACGCCGCAAGAGCGACCGCATCGGTCTCCCCCTGGCGCGCGACCACCGGCACGTCCACCTGCTCGCCCAACAACTGCAGCTGCTCGATCGCCGCCGGGCGACGGAGGTCGCACGCAACCAGCAGCGGCCGCTTCCCGCGAGCCTTCAACAGTTTGGCGAGCTTGCCGGCCGTGGTCGTCTTGCCCGACCCCTGCAACCCGGCCAGCATGATCACGGTCGGCGGCTTGGAGGAATAGTGCAGAGGGACGTGCTTCTCCCCCAGGATGCCGATGAGCTCTTCGTTGACGATCTTGATGACCTGCTGTGCGGGCGTGAGCGCCTTGCGGACCTCGTCGCCAACGGCTCGCTCGCGGATCTTGCCGACGAACGTGCGGACCACGGCGGTGTGCACGTCGGCCTCGAGCAGCGCGAGGCGTACCTCGCGAAGGATCTCCTCGACGGTTTCGTCGTCGAGCCGGCCGCGGGAGCGCAGGCGGCCGAAGATCCCTTCGATGCGATCAGAGAGGGCGTCGAACATAGGCGCGTAAGTCTACCGGCGAGACGCGAAGTCGTCGGGGCCCCGTACGGGCTATCCCGGCTGCGGTTCTGAGTACAGGCGCTCGGCGGACAGGATCGACTCGGCGATGTCGCGCATCTTGCGGTTCTCGTCCTGGCTAGCGCGCTGCATCTTCTTGTATGCGGCTTCCTCGTTGACGCCGAGCCGCTGCATCAGCACGCCCTTGGCGCGCTCCACCAGCTTGCGGGTCTCGAGCTGGTCGCGAAGCTTGTCCGCCTCGCCCCGCACTGCGGCGAGGTCGCCCGCGCGTGCCACCGCGAGTTGGGCGATCGAGGCGATCATCTCCGGCTCGAGTGTCGGGGTAACCACGGCGAAAACGCCGGAGTCGGCGTACTCCTTCGCGGCAAGCGCATCCGGCGCGAGCGCGACGCTCGCGAGTGGGAACGCGGCCGCCCCGCGGGCGAAGTCCGGGTCTCCGGCGATGAGGATCAGATCGGCCGCTCTGGATTCCACGAGCCCAGCGATGCCGGTCCATTCGAGCGCTTCTCCCACGATGTCCAGCTGTGCACGTTCGCAGAGCGTGACGACGTCGGACCTGGCCAGCAGGCCAGCATCGGCGACGATGACTCTGAGCGCGCGCATAGTCAGTACGAACGTCCTTCCCCGCAACTAGTCATCGGCATCCACTCCGTGTTGGTTGAATCTGAATCGTCCAGGAACGTTACCGCCCATCGAGACGTCGTCATGCTTCAAGGAGCTGATCGATGAACTCGGCCGGGTCGAACGCAGCAAGGTCATCGATGCCTTCCCCGAGACCGATGAGCTTGACCGGGATCCCGAGCTCCTGCTGAACGGCGATGACGATCCCGCCCTTGGCGGTTCCGTCGAGCTTGGCGAGCGCGACGCCGGTGATGCCGGCCACCTCGGCGAACGCGCGCGCCTGCTGCACGCCGTTCTGACCCGTCGTCGCGTCGAGCACCAGGATCACCTCATCCGGTTCACCAGCTTCGCGCTCCAGCACGCGCCGGATCTTGCCCAGCTCATCCATCAGGTTCTGTTTCGTTTGGAGCCTTCCGGCCGTATCCACGATCAGCACACCGGCCCCCCGTGCCTTCGCCACCGCGACAGCGTCGAACACGACCGCGGCCGGATCGCCGCC
>JBKJXT010000009.1:0-7183 GCA_046716205.1 Actinomycetota bacterium | reverse complement strand
GCTCAAACGCGAACTCCGCCATGCGCGACGCCGCCACTGCGTCACGTGGGACGAGTTGGCCGTTAGGCTCCGCATCTCACCCCGCACGATCACCCGCCTGCTGGCGGCACGCGACATCTCCGAACCCACAGCCGATCGCATGGCGTTGCGACTCGGCCTGCACCCGGTGCTGATCTGGCCGCGGGAGTGGCAGCGCATCACGCAAGCAAAGGAACGCCCCTCAAGAAAGGAGCCAGCATGAAGGTCATCATCCCGATCAAGAGACTCACCACAGCTCTGCGAGCGATCGGGCCGGCAGTCGGTCGTCGCTCGACACTCCCAATCCTGAACGGCGTCAAGATCGAGGCGACCGGGTCGAGCCTCACGATCGAAGCGACCGATCTCGAAACGTCGGCGCGCACCAACATCGAAGGCCGCGTAATCGTCCTCCAGGACGGTCGCGCCGTGTTGCCCTCGAAGCCGCTGAGCAAGGCCGTCGCTTTGATGAGCGGCGAGGCCGTCGAGTTGACCACCGAGGAAGGGTCGCATCGTGCGACGCTTCGGTGCGGCTCCCGTGTCGTCACGCTCGACGGCTTCGATCCCGCGGACTGGCCGCGCGTCGGCACCGGCGAGCACGCGCTCGTCGCTTCGGCCGAAGCCAGGGTCCTCGCCGACGCACTGACCAGGGTCGGCCTCTGCGCATCCGACGACGAGGCTCGACCGGCGCTCACCGCCATCGCGCTGTTCTGCAACGACGGCTCGCTCGAGGCGGTCGCGACGGACAGCTACCGGATGGGCGTCGTGGAGATCCCGGCCGAGGTGGCTCGGGAGAGTGTGTTTCCGTTTCTGGTGCGGGCACGCGTGGCCGGGGCGCTCGCGAAGCAGTTGAAGAAACGCCGGTCGAAGGTGGAGATCCTCCTCAGAGAGGACAGCGTCGGGCGGGCCATCGCATTCTCGTTCGACAACACCGTTTGGGTCATTCGGCTGATCGAGGGCGAGTTTCCCAACTGGCGGCAGCTCATGCCGGGGTTCGAAGGAGCGTCGTGTGACTTCGGATGCGCGGAACTCGCCTCCGCTCTCAAGACGGTGGCGGCGGTCAGAACAAACGGCACACCCGTGCGCATGTCACTGGGCGATAAGTGCTCGCTGCGACTCTCCGAGCAGAACACCGGCGACGTTACCGAGGAACTCGCCGACGCCAGATTCACGGCCGACGGCGTCGGCCCCATCGAGGTCGCGTTCAACCCCGCCTACCTGGCCGACGCGCTCCGGTTCTGCGGCGGTGATCGGGTCCGCATCTTCGTGCGTGACGGCCTCAAGCCGGCCCTGCTCGGAGCACGCGATGCCCGCTACTTGCTCATGCCGGTGCGCCTCTCGTAAGGCCCACTCACTCAGGGGGCCCGCGAACTCGCAAACCGAGACCTCGCGGGCTTCTTCCGCTTCCTCAAAGGAGGTGCTTGTGCTCACAACACTCGCAGAGCCCGAACCGATCATGTGCCGGGGCTGCGGCTCTGATCAGATCGTCCTCGCCTACGCCGAACCGGTGTACGTGCTCATCAAACGAGGCGCGGTCTCCCGCGTCGTCGTCTCGGACGAGGAGGTCGAGTTCCGCAACGAGGCATGGTGCCGCCGGTGCGGCAATCGTTGGCGCCTTGAAGCCAATCCAGAGCCGGGGACGTGGCCGGCGTGGGAGGTCGGTTGGTGATGACTGGACTCCGCTTGTTCGCAACCCTGCAGGACGGCAGCGGCGGCCTCGCGCAGATCTATTGCGACGGCCGTCAGCACTTCGTGTTCGAGCGCTGGGAAGACGGGGCGGTCTGCGAACGGACCTTCTCGGCTGACCCCCGCGACTTCCATGACTACACCCGCTCGCTCGGCCAATCCGGGTGGTACTTCGCGTGGGCGAACGGTGATCCAACGACGCGAGGCAACTACAGTGAAGGGAGGTGACGCACATGGATGACCTCGAGCGGGAATGGCGGCGCGAAGACGTCGGCTTCGCCCTCGACGCGCTCGTACGGTTCGGCGACGCGGTCCAGGTTCGGACCTGGGAAGCGCTCGAGTTCTGTGGCGGTGACGCCGATCAGCTCGACGTCCTGAACCTTGCCGCAGACGTCGTCCCGCAAGACGAGGACGAGGTGCTCGCCCTCGTGCATCTTTGACGGGCAAGCCCTCAGGCGACGTGGTCCAAGGCAGGAAACTCCTCTACGACTACGCGTTCACGCTCATCTGCCAAGCGATGACCACGCCTCCGTCGAAGCAAGAGTAACTCTCCGGCTCCCTAGCCGGGCGATCCATTCATCCACCCAGGGCGTTGCCCTGCATTGGCGTGTCCAGCGCCAAGACATCAGTCGAAGGAGGTCCTTCATGACCCATGCGTCCGTCCGTTGCCGAGGCTGCGGATCGCGGCTCGTCAACGGTGAAGCAGTTCTCGGTCCCGGCCACGTCGCGAAGCTCTTCGGCGTCAGCCGCCGCACCGTCTCGGACTGGGTCCGCCGCGGAAAGCTCCCCACCATCAACCCCGGCGGCGTCGCCCGCATCCCCGCACGTGCCGTCGAGCAGATGCTCGCTCAAGGAGGTGCATCGTGAACCACCGTTACATCGCCACGTCCGACGTCGCTCGGATGCTGCACGTCCATCCAAAGACGGTGAGCCGCTGGGCGAAGGAAGGACGCCTGCCTTTCATCCGGACCCTCGGCGGTCACCGCCGCTACCCCAAGATCGAGATCGAACGGCTCGCGCAGTCTCTCGTCGGCGCCGCGCCCGTGAACCTTTCCGCCGTGCAAGTCGGATAGGGAGGTGACTCAATGGCAACCACCGCACAGCAGATGACCGCCGACGATGCTCGACGGTTCGAGCACTTCTCCGTCCACAACGCGGTGCAGGCCGAGATGGCGTGCGTCGAAAGCGGATGTCGCGCTTACGTCGACATCTTCACCTTCCGCCGCTGGCGCGCGCAGGGCTTCGTGGTCCGCAAGGGCGAGAAGGGAACCACCGTTACCACCTGGGTGCCGATCCGCGCGAAGACCGAAGGCGAGGACGGTGCCAATGTCCGTCGGCGGCCCAAGCGGGCCGTGCTCTTCTGCCGCCACCAGGTGCACAGCATCGCCGGACGCTAACCCACACCAGACAAGGACCGGGTCGGATCCCTTCGGAGGGGCTGACCCGGTCCTTTCTCCTGCCCTGAAGGAGGAACGATCACGTGAACCCCGAGCGATATCGTCTCGCGCTCGTCCGAGAGCCCGCATCCGCGCCGGTCGGCACACAGATCACCGGCCCTACCGATCTCGCCGCCGTCGCCTCGCGCGTTCTCGAAGGGGAGGCCCAGGAGGTCGTCCTCGCGCTTCACCTCGACCGCAGGCATTACCTTCGCGGATACCAGGAAGTCTCCCGCGGCGGCCTCGACAGCGCGCACGTCGATCTGCGGATCCTGTTTGCCGGCGTCTTAGTCGCCGGGACGCCCGCTTTGGCGCTCGCGCACAACCACCCCTCCGGCGATCCCACGCCGAGTCTTGATGACCGTGCGCTCAGCCACCGCGTCGCACGAGCAGCCGATCTTCTCGGCATCGAGTTCATCGACCATCTCATCGTCGCCGCCAGCGGGTGGACCTCGCTGCAAGAGATCGGCGGCCTCTAGCCATCCCCTCGTTCGAATCGAAAGGAGTCTCTTCTGCCATGTCCAGCATCGACGAACGCACCATCGCACGCGGCCGGCGCCTCGACCCGGACAAGAACCTCGCGCAAGCAGCCGCCGACTTCTACCTTCTTGAACACCTCGCCAACCTCCAAGGCGACCGGTGGGCCGACGTCCGCCTCAGCGGCCACGAACAAGCCCTCGCCAAGGAATTCGCCGAGTACCTGGATATGGCGGTCGGCGGCGAGCTGCGATACGCGAAGCGCTACCTGGAAGAGCTACCTCGCGAACTCGAACCGTACTTCCGTGAGGTCTCCGAGACGGCGCGCGGCAAGGCGTGGCTGGTGTGGACCATCATCCGCCGCAAGTTCGGCATCGAGGCCTTGCGGACGGCCGAGGAGTGCTTCTACCAACCCGGGTGGCGGCGCAACTTCGGCGGCAGGGCGTGGGGTAACTGCGCGAACGCGCTGCGTTCATACCTCGAAGGTGAACGTAAGACGCGGATCTTCATCGACCAGTGCTTCAACCTTCAGCACAACACCGGCCACATCTTTAACAAGCTCTACAGCTGTACCGAGTTGACGCCGGTTCTCGAAGCCCACGGGCGCGACGACTATCCTACCCTGCTCGCGGCGTGCTCGCCCGACGTTCGCAGGCGGTGGCGTTGGCACGACTACCAGAAGCGCGTCGACCGTGATCCCACGTGGCTCGGCGTGCAGATCCTCGACACGTTCGACGACGTCGCATGAAGGAGAGAGCAGTCATGAGCAAGAGACAAGCGTTCCACGAGGACTGGGACGACATCTGTGAAGCCTTCCCCGACTGGGAGGGACCGACGCACTCGCAGCCGCTTCCGAAAGGACAGATGAGGGTCTGGCGTCCGGTTCACTGCCGGCACTGGCGCGAGCAGGTGGATCTCCAGGACGGAGTCACCGTCTTCGCATCCGCATGGTTCGACCGGCCGGCGAAGCAGGCGGTCGACGTCGAATGGCCGGACGTCGGCTTCTACCTTGACGGAAGCTGGGCGCAGACAACGATGCTGTGCTCACCGGGGTTCCGTCCACGCTTCGCTCGGTACCGGCCGTCGCAGCTCATGCTCTATCCCTGGCCCGATCTCGGCGTACCGAGAGAGCCGGCCCGTTTCAGGCGAGCACTCCATTGGCTGCTGCGGCAAGCCGCCGACGGGAAACGAGTCGAGATCGGATGTGCAGGCGGACACGGTCGGACCGGAACAACGCTTGCGGGACTGCTCATCATCCAGGGCATGACGCCAACGCGCGCGATCCAGAAGGTGCGACGTGAATACTGCGCCGAGGCGGTCGAAACGAAAGGTCAAACTCAAGCCCTTCAGCGTTTCATTCGATGACCCGTGCTCGCCGTGGTCGGGTCGGCTTCGCAGACAGGAGCCGACCCGGCCTAGCGGGTGCGCGAGGCTTGCCCGAAAGCTCGACGCAGGGTGCGCAGCAGCGCGTCGTGCTTCCGCTCAAGCTCCGAAAGCCTCTTCTCCACTCGAGCCAGCTCACGTCGTCCGACTCCGGATGCGGACGCTCGGTCCTTCAACTCACGCTGCGACAGTGCGCCGTGGCGTGCCGTGCGATGGCGGCCAAGACCCATCGCGTGTGCGGCCTTGAAGCCACAGTCTGGACACACGAACTTGGCGGACCGTCTCGCGGGCTGCTTTTTCACGGATCTCTTCGCCTTGGGCATGCGCGGAGGGTAACAGCGAGCCAAGAATTATCGCCACCCGGCGCGAAGGTTCGGTTTTCAAATTGCTGATTGACAGTCAAGTCCGGGAGGAAGACGCCTGGAAGTTCCGCAATTCAGGAACGTGATACGGGCTTCTGCCAAGTAGGTAGGTGGTCCAACCCGGAGAGGGTGGCCCGATGAGGAGAATTCCCGACTTGGAGCAGGCGGACCGCGAGCTTCCCGGTTACGGTTCGGCGAGCTGCTCCAGCCACCACGCCGGGGGATCCGATTCCTGATCGAGGAAACAGTCGACGTCGAACTCGTGCAATATGAGACGCTTCCGGGCCTCCTCCAGTTCGTGAGGCTCGAACAGCTGCTGGTACCAAGGCTTCAACATGAAGTACTCCGCGCTCATGTGGAGCCTCTTCATGTCGAGGAGCTTCTGAAATCCATGCGACGTTTTCGGCCCGCGCATCAAGTCTTTGGCGGCTAGAACGGGCGTGCGCTGCCTCATCATCACGAGCCATGCTGTTGCGCTGTACCCCAGTGTCTTCAGCGACTCGTAGCCGTCTTCCATGTCTGAGTTGAACGCGTTCCGGGCGACTTCGCGCCAGTCCCGACTCATACGCGTTCGGAAGCCAGGGAGCCCAGAAGCTCGAGCAGGCCGTCGCGCTGAGTAACCTTCCACACGTTCCTGTCTTTGCGCGTAGCGCGTTCGGAGTACAAGGCACCGGCGTAACGGCCCGAGTCAGACCACGGCGTCCTCAGCCAGACGACGCGGATCTCGCCGAGTTCGGAGGTGAATGTGTCGCGAATGATGCTTCCGCCGTCGAACTCGCCCATGTCATGCTGCCAGCCATGAGTCAACGCCTGTCCAAGCACGTTCGACCGTTGCGCGTGTCGAGGGTTCGGCATTCAGTCTCCTTGATGTCCTGGATCAGATGGGAATAGCCTTCAGGATGCGCGCTGCACTCGCGTACGTCCTCATTACATGCGGGCCCGATGAGATTCGAGCGCCTCCAGGATGGCCTTCGCGTCTTCCGCATCGATGACGTACTCGCGACGGGACCAGTCGCGATAGATCATGCGCTGGAGAAGCGGCGCGCTGTGTCCGAGGGAAGACAGCCCCCCGCCCATTTCCTTTGTGTTCTTGAAACCACCGAGTTCGACGACCCTGTCGAACGAAACGCGAGGCGCGTTGAGTGCAATTTGCTCGACGGCACGCGTCGCGCGATCGGTGATGTCGTTGAACTCCTTCGTCAGCTTCTTCACCTTGACGGCCCTGGGGGCGGGAGGCGCATCCTCGTCGGCTTCCTCGGTGAGGATGTCGTCGATCTCTTCGAAGTCGCCGTCTGCCGCGGGCTGCGATCGAGCGAAGGCTTCTACTATTCGGTCGCCGAGCAGTTCCTTCAGCTCTGCCGGCGTGCCGTCCGCCACTATGATTTTCAGAGTTCTCACTCCTCCCGGATAGGTGTAGGAGAAGGTAAAGGCTTCCCACACCCCTTGTCAAGACGTATGGACAAGTCTTTGGGTCTTTACGAGCTGAATGTTGGGTGGGGCCGTTCCGACCGAGCGAGGCTCCCGCCCGTGCTCAGCTTGGCCTCGAAGGCAACAGATCCGGAAAGAGAGGCCCCCCAAGGGGTTCAAGATGGTCCCACAACTCGGTTAGGACCGCTTCAGGAATTTGGTTGCCGCCCGATTCAGGCTGTCTTCCTAGCTCTCGATCCAAGAGCAGCGGTAGCTCGACGAAGGTCCAGTACATCACGGGGTACGTGATCGAAGTGACGTACCGGTCGGCCAGGCGACGCAGATCTGGACTCTTTCCCATGAACAAGGCTGGCCTGACCCAAGCGTCGGGCCGCATCTGACCGGGAAGCATCATGC
>JBKJXT010000008.1:0-9203 GCA_046716205.1 Actinomycetota bacterium | reverse complement strand
GCATCGAAGAGCATCCGCTGCCAAGCCGTGTCGTAGGCGCGGCGTCCGCCCCAATCCTCCGAGGCCGGTTTGGGTCGCAAGGATGGCAACGCCGCGTCGAGCCAGGCGCGCAACCTAGCTCGGAACTCCTCGTCTTCGGCCGAGTACCGCAGGTCCATCCGACCGCGATGCTATCGGGCTATCTGACGGAGCGTCAGGTTCGGGGCCGAGGCCCACCAGTCGTCAGAGTCGTGCCGGCGGGCGTTGAGGGCAAGCAGCATCGGGAGGGAGGACCATCAGCGCGGTGTACTACCTCGGCAGGTGGAACGGCGATCCGAGGGCAGCCGGTGTCGGGATCACCCTCGCCGGACTCGGTGTGGCGTTCACGATCTTCGCGTGGTTCCAGGGTTGGAAGCTCGTGCAGGACCACCACGTCGGCGTGTCGCCGGTGACCGAGAAGGAGGTCGTGGAGCACGAAGGGATACTGATGCGCCGGACGGGCTAACCCGTCGACGCGCAGTTCTCGCCGCTCACGTCCTGCCAGCGGACCTTCGCAGTGCACGCGCGCTGCAGGAGGTCCGTTGCGTCTTCGGCCAGCAGCCATCCCGCCGCGACGCTGAGCGCGGTTTGTACCTGGATCTTGTCGTAGTAGTCCGCGTGGGTGGGATACAACTGGAGGATCTGGACCTCCGAGAATGGCACCGTCAGCCCACCGAGACCGCATGACGTCGAGACGTACGTCGCGATCGGCACCTCGACCGGCGGCAGTCGTATCCCGCCGCGAGCATTGCCGTGCTGGTCGAGCGCGAGCCTTCCGTTGCTGAACTCGTATCGCGGTGCGGTCGCCGGCGCGTCTCCAGTACGCACCCACGTGTCGAGCGCGTGGATCCCCGCGGAGGTCGCGTAGCGCATCGGGAAGAGGTTGCCAGCGAGGATGCAGGTCGCCTGCATCGGATGGATCTCCGCCCCGTAGTTGCCCGCCGTCGCGTCCAGTTCTGCCTGCGTCTCGGGAGGGTGCTTCTGTGCCGCGGCGAAGGTGCGCGGCCCTTGCCCGAAAACCTGCTGATAGCCCAGCCAGAAGTCGGAATGCGATGAGCCGGCGATCTCCCACAGCCGGTAGTTCACGTCGGTAGTCGGAGCCGCCGCCGTTGCTTCGAAGTCGCTGTACAGCATCAGGACGGGAACCTCCGGCGGGCTCGCCCAGGACTTGCTGCCGCCGCCGTGGATGAGGAACCCGTCGATCACTCGGTCGCGCGCCTGCACACTGCGCACGTAGGTGTTCAGCCGTCCGGCCGACTGCGACTGCCCGGCGGCGATGACACGGTCCGCCTGGAGCGCGCCGAGCGGCGCGACGCCGGACGGCGCGCGGATCGCTCGAGCGACCTGCGAGAAGATGTCGAAGGAGTAGTCGTCGCCCGGGTGGCTCAGCGGCTCGTACCGCACGGGATCCCAGACCTTCGGAGTCAGTGGCGTGCAGCAGACACCGGCGGCTTGCGCGCTGACGTGCACGTAGGCGAACCCTTCTCGCTGCAGCATCTGGCGCGCGAGGATCGAGTCCACCGCGTTCTCGAACTGGGCGGTGACGTTCACCCAGTCCATCATGACCGTGCCGTTGAAGCGAGCGCTCTCGATCGGGCGCGTCACGATGATCCTGGTGGTGTAGGGGGCGGTCGTGGTGGCGGAGTTGAGGCTGCGCGCCGTTCCGGAGATGAAGAACTCCTCGTCCACATAGCCGATCTCTTGCAGGGACGCCGGACTGTCGAACAGCGGGTGCCCGTGGATCCCGCCGGTGATCGGTCCGGTGACCGTCGGGCTCGGGACGTCCGCGCGTGAAACACCGGGCGCGCCCGAAGCGACGATCAACGTTGTGAGCAGGAGGAGGCGGGACATCTTCATCTCTGAAGGATTCGCAACGCTGAACAGATGTCCTGCTACCAGAGCTGATCGGTGTAGGTGTCGGTGCCGGGGCTCGTTGGGATGAACGGCGCCGCCCACACCAGCTCTCCGCCCGCGGCCGCGACGGCATCGCCGAGCTTCGCGAAGCGCTCCCAGCTCGCGGAAGGGCTCTCGTCGAGCAGATGTAGATGCAGAAGCCGGTCGCGGGCGTCGCCGGCTTTCGGAACGTCGGAGGGTGCCTCGCCCGGAACGGGTATCGGTGTGAAGGACAGCGACATCGCGACCGGAGAGTCGGCCTGCAACGCCGGCCAGACCTCCGCAGCCAGGCGCGCGCTCAGCTCCTTGCGGTCGGCACCCTGAACGAAGGTCACCGCGAGCCCCGCGAAACGATGATCCAGCGCTAGCTCGGGCGGTACACCGTCGGGGTCGCGCAACGTCGCGCCGCGGTACACGTACATCTGGGTGTGGACGTGGTCGCGATGCTCGAACATCCGATCCTCGTCGTGGAGGCGGTGCACCTCGCGCGCGGCCCACGTTCCCCACTCGCGCGAGCCCTCGGCAGAGATGAAGTACGTCGCGAGGTATGAGCCCGCGTGCTTCGTGCCCACGATCGGCGAGTCGGCAGGGATGCGCATCTCCTTGAGATCGCGCGTCGCGACCCAGCGCGCGCCGGACAAGATGCCGGGGCCGACCAGGCAGCCCGCATAGAAGTGGTCGCGCTCGTACCACCGGTTGTACGCGACGACATGCTCACGGTGAGGCTCGACCAAGGTGAACAGGATCGAACCGAGCTTCACCGGGGAATCGTTCATGCGCGGTTCCTCAATTCGTACTTCAGGACCTTGCCGCTGGCGTTCATCGGCAACGCATCGACGACGACCACGCGTCGCGGCACCTTGTAGTTGGCGACCCGGTCGCGCATCCAGGCGATGATCTCCGCAGGATCGATCACCTGCTCCGGCCTCGCGACCACGAACGCGACCCCGACCTCGCCGAGGCGTTCGTCGGGCGCGCCGACCACGGCAGCCTGCGCGATCGAGGGATGGGTGACGAGTTCGTTCTCCACCTCGGCGGGATAGACGTTGAAACCGCCGACGATGAGCATGTCCTTCTTGCGGTCGGTGATCCTGAGGTTGCCGCGTGCGTCCATGACGCCGATGTCGCCGGTGTGAAGCCACCCGTCGCCGTCGATCGCCTGGGCGGTCGCGCCGGGATCGTCGAGGTAGCCGAGCATCACGTTGTACCCGTGGATCACGACCTCGCCGGGCTCGCCGTGGGCGACCTCCTTGCCGTGATCGTCTACCACGCGGACCTCCGTGTCCGGGATCGCGCGCCCGCTCGTGTTCGCGATCGTCTGCGCGTCGTCGCCCCGCCGGCACATCGTCGCAGTGCCGGTCGACTCCGTCAGGCCGTAGGCGGTGAGGACCGTGTCGAAGCCGAGCTCGGCGTGCATGCGCTCGATCAGAGACACGGGGACTACTGCCGCGCCGGTGACGGCGAGCCGAAGCGACGAGAGATCGGCTGTCCGTGGCGCGCTCAGCATCGACTGATACAGCGTCGGGGGGCCGGGCAGAACGGTGATCCGCTCTTGCTCGATGCGTTGCATGACGGCCTCCGGTTCGAACACGGCATGCGGCACGATCGTCGCGCCGCGCATCAGGCACGCGAGGATCCCTGCCTTGTAGCCGAACGTGTGGAAGAAGGGATTGACGATCAGGTAGCGGTCGCCCTCTTGCAGGCCGACCTCGCGCGACCACACGTCGAACACGCGCAGGGTCTGCTCGTGCGTGACCATCACGCCCTTGGGCTTGCCGGTCGTGCCGGACGTGAAGATGATGTCCGAGAGGTCGGATGGCGCGACCTGCGGCATGGTCGTATCCGAGTCGCCCCGATTGAGGAACCGCTCCCAGGTGTCGTCACCACCGAACAGCACGGTCGGCACCTCCGGCGCGCCGGCGTCGCGAAGCAGGGCGGGATAGTCGGTGTCGAGGAACCCTGTGGTCGTGAAGAGCATCCGGGCGTTGCTCTTCTCGAGTACGTAGGCCGCTTCGCGCCCCTTGAACCGTGTGTTGATCGGAACGAGCACACCGCCCGCGGTGACCGCGCCGAGCGCCGTGACGATCCACTCCGCGACGTTCGGCGCCCAGATCGCGACGCGGTCGCCGGGGGACACGCCGCTGACGACGCAGGCCCGGGCAGCACGCTCGACGCGCGCGCCTAACTCCGCGAAGCTCCATCGCGCATCCCCGTCGACCACCGCTTCACGCTCGCCGTATCGCGCGACCGCGGAGCGGACCATCGCCGGGGTGCTCGTGAGATCGATATCCATCGTCGATCGGCGGATCAGGAGATGAACGGCTCGACGATCGCGGCGTACTTGTCCATCTCCGAAAGGACCTGATCGGCGCCGCCGTAGGTGAGCCCGACGACGACTTCGTCGATGCCCAGCGATGCGAAGTGCTCAAGCTTGCCGGGGTCCGGGATCGAGCCGAACGGCACGACCCGCGCGGTCGCTGGATCGCGCCCGGCGCGCTCGAACGCCTCGCGGAGCAACACCACCGACTTCGTGACACCGCGTCCACCGATCGGCATCCAGCCGTCGGCGTACTCCGCGACCGCGGCGAACATCTTCGGGCCCCCCGCGCCGCCGATGTACACCGGCGGGTGTGGCGACTGGACAGGCTTGGGATACTGGAACGACTCCGAGAGCTGCACGGCGCTGCCCTCGAAGCGCGCGGCGTCGGCGGTCCACAACTCCTTCATCGCGAGCACGCGCTGGCGCACGACCTCGCGACGCTCGGTGAACGCGACGCCGTGATCGGCGAGCTCCTCGACGTTCCAGCCGAAGCCGATCCCGAACGTGAAGCGACCCCCGGTGATCCAGTCGAGCGTCGCGACTTCCTTCGCGGTCACGATCGGATCGCGCTGGGCCACCAGGCAGATGCCGGTTCCCACGCGCAATGACGGTGCGGCCATCGCCGCGGCGGTCAGCGCGACGAACGGATCCAGACAGCGGTAGTACTGATCGGGGAGCGGTTCGCCCATCGGCGCCGGCGTGGCGCGCGAGGTCGGGATGTGGGTGTGCTCCGGCACGAACAGGGAGTCGAAGCCGCGCTCGGACGCCGCACGTGCGGCGGTCACCGGATCGATGCCGCGGTCGGTGAGGAAAACCGTGACCCCGAACCTCATCGGGACATCGTTCGCAGCCGGTCGATGACCTCGCGGCACTCCGCGACCATCGAGTCGATCACGTCCTTGGTCGGCCGGATGTCGTTCATCTGCCCGACGATCTGTCCCACGGGCATCCCCATCAGGTCGGGATGCTCGGCGCGGTAGATGCGATGCACGGCTTCAGCTGTCAGCATGAACTGCAGCGGCATCGGCAGGGCGCCCGGTCCGTTGGGATCGTCCCACACGTCTGTCCACGCCGTGCGCAACTGGCGCGCAGGCTTGCCGCTGAGCGAGCGCGACCGCACGGTGTCGCGCGAGGTGGCGCGCAGCAGCTTCTGTTTCACCGGCGCCTCGGTCTCTGCTTCCGCGACGGTCAACCAGATCGAGCCCGTCCAGACGCCTTGCGCGCCGAGCGCGAGCGCGGCCGCCATCTGCCGTCCCGTGCCGATGCCGCCGGCGGCGAGCACCGGGGTGGGCGAGACCGCGTCGACGACTTCGGGCACGCAGATCATCGTGGAGATGTCCGGCGTATGGCCGGCCGCTTCGGTGCCGACCGCGACGACGATGTCCACGCCGTTGGCGACCTGCTTGCGTGCGTGCTCGGCGTTGCCCACCAGCGCGGCGACCTTGACCCCGTGCTTGTGCACCTCGTCGACGACGTCGACCGGCGGCGGACCCAACGCGTTCACCAGCAGCGCGATCGGATGCGACAGCGACACGTCCACCTGCGGTCGCGCCGTCGCCTCCGTCCACCCCAGCAGCTCGCGCGGCGCCGATCCTTCCGGGAGCGGCGGCACGCCGTAGCGGTCGAGCACCTCTTCGACGAAGCGCACGTGCGCCTCGGGGATCTGGGCTTTGAGCGCTTGGAACATCTCGTCGGCGTCGTAGTCCCCGCCGACGTAGGACGCGGGCATGACGACGTCCACGCCGTAGGGCTTGTCCCCGACGTGCTCGTCGATCCAGGAGAGCTCCTTGTCGAGCTCCTCCGGCGTGTGCCGCAGCGCGCCGAGGACACCAAGCCCGCCGGCCTGCGATACCGCCGCCGCGACCTCCTTGTGGATCGTGAACGCGAAGATCGGATACTCGATGCCGAAGACGTCACAGAGCTCGGTGCGGATGCCGCTCACGAGGGTGCCTTCGCCGCGACGGACTTCGCCCAGGGATAGTCGGGCTTGCCGCTGGGATGACGCTGGATCTGCTCCACCAACGACACCGCACGCGGCACCTTGTAGCCGGCGATCAGCGTGCGGCAGTGCGTGTCGAGGTCGGCCAGACTCGGCGAGCGCCCTTCGCGCGCCTGGACGATCGCGGTCACGCGCTCCCCCCATCGTTCGTCCTGCACGCCGCCCACGACCGCGTCGTAGACGTCGGGGTGCGAGCGCAAGGCCTGCTCGACCTCTTCGGGGAACACCTTTTCGCCGCCGGTGTTGATGCACCCCGATCCGCGGCCGAACACGATCACGGTGCCGTCGGTGTCCACCGTCGCGAGGTCGCCCGGCACGACCCATCGCGCGCCGTCCCGCTCGAAGAAGGTCGCCGCGGTCTTCTCGGGATCCTTGTAGTAGCCCAGCGGCACGTGACCGCGCAGCGCGAGCTTGCCCATCGCGCCGGAGCCCGGCGCGATCGGTTCCAGCTCGTCGTCGACGACCATGCTGTCCTCGCGCAGGGCGAACCGCAGACCGCCGCCTTCCGGGCGCGCGTCCGCCAGACCCTCCATCCCCTGGTGGCCGGTCTCGGTCGCGCCGAAGTTCTCGGTGACGAAGGTGTTGGGCAGCAGGGCGCGCAGCTGCTCCTTGACCGACTGCGACATCAGCGCGCCGGTCGATCCGACGTAGTACAGCGATGACAGGTCGTAGGCGCCCGGGTTGGATGCGAGCGTCTCGGCCAGCGGGCGCGCCATCGCGTCGCCCACGATCGTCATCGTGTTGACGCGTTCGGCCGCGACGAGCTTCCATACCGCGTCGGGATCGAACTTCGGCGTCAGCACGACCTTGTCGCCCCAGTCGAACGCGATGAACACGGCGAGCTGTGCGGCACCGTGGATCAGCGGGGGAACGGGGAACTGCACGATCTGCGGATCGCGCGCGACGACGTTCTGAACGAGCGCCTCGATCGACATCATCGGCTCGCCCAGCGGATTGCCGCCGCCGAGCCCGGCGAAGTAGAGGTCGGCCTGCCGCCACACGACGCCCTTGGGCATGCCGGTGGTGCCGCCGGTGTAGATGATGAAGCGGTCGTCGCCGGAGCGGGCCGCGAAATCGCGATCGCCCGTTGACTGTTCCAACGCGGCGTCATAGGGGACCGAACCGATCCTCGAGGGATCCTCGTCGCTGTCGTCGTTCACCATCACCAGCGACTTCAGGCCGGGCACCTCATCCCGGACGGCGGCGATGCGGGGGATGAACTGGCGCGCGTGGATCAGCGCGACGAGGTCGGCGTTGTCGAACAGGTAGCGCAGCTCCGCCTCGACGTAGCGGAAGTTCACGTTGATGGGAACGGCGCGGATCTTCAGACACGCCAGCATCCCTTCGACGTACTCGACGCTGTTCGGCATGTAGAGCCCGACGTGCTGCCCAGGCTGTACGCCCGAGGACTGCAGATGGTGCGCGAGCCGGTTGGCCCGGTCTTCGACCTGCGCGTAGCTCAGCTGCGTCGATCCACACACCAGCGCCGTGCGATCACCGACGGCATCGGCAACGGCCTCGAAGATGTCCGCGAGATTCCGGTCCATGGGCGCAAGTAGAACACGTTCTACGCGCGCAGGGCAAGGGAGCGGAAGGAGGCGCGGCTCAGACGACCGCGAGCGGCGCGCACACGGCACAGGGCTCGAAGCCGTCGCCGTCGGCCGACACCTCGATCAAGCCGTCGCGACCGGCGACGACCGTGCACCCGGGACGATGGAACATCGTGCCTCGCGCCGTCTTCACGAATGGCGCGGCCTCGGCGACCTTCGCCGCCGAACCGTTCGTCGCCGGCACGCCTCGCGCGCCCAGCAACTCCTCGATCCGCTCCAACGTTTCCTGGGTCTTCGCCGCTGCCGTGCGCGACTCGTCGAGGGTGCGCGTCATCCAGTACGCGAAGTACAGCAGTCCGCCGATCACCGCCAGCGTCGCGCCCAGCAAGCCGCCCGAGATGACGTAGGGCATCTGTTCGAAGACGTAGGGCGTCCTGGACGCGCCGGCCCATCCAAGGAGGATCACCGCCACGCCGATGGCCATGAGCGCGGCGCCGGCGATCATCAGCCAGCGTGCGAGTGACGCTCCACCCTCGCGCCCGCCGAGCCGTGCCGCGCTCGTGCGCAGCCGCTCGAACCGGCTCGTCGATGGATCGGTGCGCGCCGTCACGGCGCCAGGCTACACCGGGCTCCGCCGACGCCGGGCGCGCACGTCACCCGTTCGGCGAACAGGCGCAACCCCGCGGTTGCCGCGGCTGCAAGGACGAAGGCGATGATCGCGAACGGCGCCGGGACGCCGTGGGATGCCCCGACGGGCCGCGTCGAAGGACTGAACACCGCCGGCGCGGTGGTGTTCGGAGGTCCTGCACCGGGGGGCGGCGGCGGGAACGTGATGGTCGGTGCGTTCGGGAAGCTGGGAGGCGGAGCGTCGGGGAAGACCGGATCGACGATCACGTACGGCTCGCTCGCGACACTTCCGACCGAGACGTCGCCCAGCAGAACCGTCAGCGACTGATCGCCCTGGCCGAAGCTGTCGGCGAAGCCCTGCCCCGCCGGCGGAAGCTGGTCGTAGATCGGCGCAGCCGCCGAGGACCCGGGGCTGCGCAGCGTGGAGCGCAGCGGTTCGGGGAGTTTGGCCATGCCGCGGGAGTCGAGCGTGATCGACAGCCCGTAGACACGCGAGCGGCCCTCGGGGCCGACGACCGACTTCGATTCTTGCGCCAGCCGGATCGTGAAGCCTTCGTCCGCGAGCCGTTCGATCGCCTGCATGGCCTGGCTGGTGTCGATCGCGTTGTTGCCGACCTTGGCCCCGCCCTCGTCCACGCTCAGGATCTTGTTGCCGTCGATCGTGAGCCCGGACAGCTGCATCGAGCCTTCGACCTTCGCGTTCACGCCGTCGCTGGAGTCGATCTTCGTGGTGCGGAATCCCTCGATCGTGATGACGCCGCCGAACAGGCTCACGTTCTTCGCGGCCGTGCGTGCT
>JBKJXT010000007.1:0-3339 GCA_046716205.1 Actinomycetota bacterium | reverse complement strand
CCCCAGCAGCGGGCGGTGCCGCCTTCGATCAGGGCGCATGTGTGGTTGCCGCCAGCGGCGATGGCCGTGGCCCCCGATAGCCCAGAGACCACGACCGGCGTGGTGCGGTTAGTGAAAGTGCCGTCGCCCAGCGCCCCGCCGCCGTTGTTGCCCCAGCAGCGGGTGGTGCCGCCTTCGATCAGGGCGCAGGTGTGGTAGTAGCCAGCGGCGATGGCGGTGGCTCCAAATAGCCCAGAGACCACGACCGGGGTTGTGCGGTCGGTGGTGGTGCCGTCGCCCAGCAGGCCGGAGTAGTTGGACCCCCAGCAGCGGGCGGTACCGTCGCCGATCAGGGCGCAGGTGTGGTTTGCGCCCGCGGCGATGGAGGTGGCCCCCGATAGCCCAGAGACCACGACCGGGGTGGTGCGGTTGGTGGTGGTGCCGTCGCCCAGCTGGCCGAAGTTGTTGTAGCCCCAGCAGCGGGCGGTGCCGTCGCCGATCAGGGCGCAGGTGTGGTAGTAGCCAGCGGCGATTGGAACCTGAACCTGCGGAGCGGTGCCCCTAGCCTGTACGGTCAAGGAGTCGCTCGAACGTTCAGCGACCGGGAGACTTCTTTTCCAGACCGATCGAACAGAGTGAGGCTCAAGATCCCCAAACGCCAATTGCACCGAGTAGACGCCGTCGTTGCCGGTCGTCGCCTCAGCCGAAACAACGCCGTCGACCAGTACCTCGATGGTTTGGTCCTCCAACGGGAGCCCCACAAGGGTTAGGGACCCCGAGTAGGTTGTCGGGCTCAGGCGAACGGGCTGGATCGGCCCCGTCAAGGTGAGCACGATGTCGGCACGTACCTCGGCCCGAGCGGCAAGGGGGGGCGGAAAGATCGACAGGACCATCGCGCCCGTGATCACGATCCATATCGCTAGTCGTCTCGACCTGGGACTTCTCATGTGCGCTGGCCGTCCTTTCCCACCGTGAGGACTGCTGCCGTCATCGGATAAAAGCACCGCCACTAACACACATCGGTCATTCGACCCGTATCGGGCGTGGGGCGTGGTTGTCCTATTAGCCTTAGTTTTCGGCGAAATGTCACGGATTCCTGCCCCCTTCGACCTCAAAATCTCCGGCGAAACGGATCCTCTCGGTTCTAGAAACAGGTGTCTGTCTCGCGTGATCCCAGGAGTGGCATCACGCTCACTCTGGAACTCAGCGGCGAGGAGCTGGGGAGCCGGACGGCGGACACATCGACCGAATAGCGTTGTATGAACGTGGCGCCATGGATGGGGCAACCGATGCCTACGATCCGGGGTTCGTCTCACAGGCTCAAGCATTGGAGCTGGTTCAGCGGCTCTACGACCGCGTGAAAGATCGTGAGATCAGCGACGTTCTCCGCTCTGCACCGCCATCGCCGCGCGGGCCGCCGCATGGCCCACCACCTGAAGGACCGCCTCCACCGTCGGCGCCATGAACCCAGGTCCTTCCAGGGCTAAGGGGCCCAGACTAATCCACACAAACCTCCCGGGCCGGAAAATCAGATTCGCTTCCTGGCCCGTTTCGGGGTTTACTGTCCTTTCTATGACGCTTGTGTCATGATTAAGGGCGCGCCGGGGGGCGCGTTCACGGGTACCAATGGGGGAGGGGCAACATGGGGGTCAGGTTCAAACTCGTGCTCGCAATCGCGAGCATCACGGTCGCCGTCGCGGGAGCTACACCCGCTACCGCGGCCGGTTCGATCATCGAGACACCGTCGGTCGGAGCATGGCTGACAGCGCACCAACTCGACGTCACCGACGTCATCGTTCAGACCGGTTCACGTAACTACGCAGGGCCATCGTGTCCGGGAGCCGGATGGGATTGCGCGCCGCTAGGCGTTCCGGTCATCCAGGCCGGTGTGAACAACTCGTTCAGCTGCGTCACCAGCCCGTGCAGCGTCTACCAGACCAGCGACGGCGGCGATAACGTCGCGACCTGTACGTTGAGCGCGGTAGATGCGGATTCATCGCAGTCGTGTGACATCACACAGTCGAACACGACCGGGTCGAACTCCATCGTCGCGCTGCAGCAGATCAAGCAACGCGGTGGGTTCACGCACAACGCAACGCAGTCGGTCACGTGTAACCAAACCAACGGCAGCGGCGCGAACAAGCTCGATGTGAAGCAGGCCGCTGACCAGGCGACGTCGGCGAACCTCAGCGTGCCGGTGACCCACGTCCAGGACGTGCACGCGTCGGTTGCGTGTGTTCAGAAGTCGACGTCGGGCGCGCAGTCAGCCGACGTCACGCAGGACCAGCTCACGGCCTCGGACCTCATCGCGGTCGGCGTGATCCAGAAGCAGAACACCTCGGCCACGGGGCCGAACCTGAAGTCCGACCTTACGCAGAACAGCACGTCGGGCACGCAGACGGTCACGCTCAAGCAGAACCAGACGCTCGACCAGGACGCCAACTCGCCGGTGAACCCCGTCACCCAGGTGCAGGGCCCGGCTTCCAACGGAGCGCTCAGCGCGGATTCTTCGCAGGGTGGTCTCTCGTCGCGCATCATGGTGGACTCCCCGAGCGGCACATCGAACTACACCGTCGACCAGGTCAAGAACTGGGACCAGGACGCCGCATCGTCGTTCGCTGCGATCTCGCAGATCCAGGACGACCGTCTGCTGTGCTGCCTGGGCCTCGAGGACGTCACCGAGACGCCGGACAACGGTCTGATCAACATGACCTCGAACGTGTCCGCGTCGGCGGCAACCGCGATCCAGCGCGTCATCCACAACGTCAAGGCGGCGGCGAAGAACGCGATCACCTGGAACTCGACGATCTCCTTCGACGGAGGCACGCCGAAGTTCGAGACCAAGACCGCGAAGATCGTCAACAACGACAAGACCTGCACGGAGACCACGTGCAGCACCGAGCCGAACAACCCGTCCACACTGAAGGGCGAGGTTCGTTGCGAGGTTCCCTGCGGTGAGACGGCGTACGTGAAGCAGACCAGCGCACCGGCCGGAGCACGGATCGGCGGGCGTCTCACCTTCCAGAACCTCAGCAACAACCCGGCGCCGGACGTCGTCGTCACCTTCAAGGTGCCGAACAGCTCCACGCTGGTCTCGGCTCCCGGTTGCGTCTACAAGAAGACCACGGCCGGCTCTGAAGTCAGGTGCAAGATGGGCACCGGTGAAGCAGGCGGCGTCCGCACCACGCTCCTGACCTTCACCGTGAACGCTGGCACCCCCGCGGGCACGACGATCACGCTGACCGGCACCGTGAACACGGGCGCCAACACCCCCTCGGTCAGCAGCTCCTCGTTCGTGAACGTGGTCTAACAAGGGCTAGCAACACGGCATCAGGTTTGGCCGGCGGCGCCGATATCGGC
>JBKJXT010000006.1:0-7272 GCA_046716205.1 Actinomycetota bacterium | reverse complement strand
ATTGGGGGTGGGGGGCGGGCGTGGTTGCGGTGTATGGGGCACGCGACTCGACCCAGGGCGTCGGGTTCGACCTCTCCTTCGAGAGCGTCCGGCTGATGCGCGCGCGCGCCGGGCGGCTCGGCCTGCCACCGCCGGGCGGGCTGACCAGCGTCATGGAGCGACTGCCGTTCGACGATGAGACCTTCGACGCCGTGATCGGCAAGTCGATCCTTCATCACGTGGACGTCGCCGCGGGGATGGCTGAGGTGCGGCGCGTCTTGAAGCCCGGCGGACGCGCGATCTTCATCGAGAACCAATTGACCAATCCGCTGCTTCGATTCGCGCGAGGCAAACTCACCGGACGGTTCGGCGTCGCGCGGCTTGGCACGATCGACGAGCACCCTCTGGTCAAAGGTGATTACAAGCACATCGCGGCCCTGTTCGGCCGGATGCGTCTGAGCTATCCGGACTTCAGGTTCTTCGGGCTGTTCAGCCGGAACGTTCTGCGGTACGAGCGTGCGCTGTGGCTGGCGAAGTTGCTGGGCAAACTGGACGAGTTCATCTTCCGCGCCCTGCCGCCGCTGCGCCGCTTCGGCTACCACGTGATCGTCGAAGTCCGGCGCACCGGATGAAAACACCCGCCGGAGGACAAGGCTACGTAGTCCGTTTGGGTCATTTGGGGGACAACTAGGCTGGTTGCGGGATAGCTGCGTCTGTAGGCAAGGCCGATAAGCAATCGAGGTCTTCTGTTGCAACCCGTCGGAGCCCCTGACCATGCCGCAACCCGGACGCCCCCACGCAGAGGTGAAACGAGTCTCGCTGGGCTGGAAACCTGAAGAGACCTTCGCCCTGTCGGTCGCACCCGCGCTGCGCAGTCGTCGCAGCCCCACCCAGATCGCCATCGTCGTTGGGCTGATCGCGATGATCGGATTGCTCCAGGCATTGATCTACCGCGAGTACGCCGGCATGACCGCCACGAACAACACCCTCCGGACGGCGATCGCCGCCGATCCCGGCGAGCTCGACGAAGTGACCCTCGATCAGACGATCGCAGACGCGTTGGAAGACCGCAGGCGCGCGCAGCGTGATCTGATCCTGCTCGGGACGATGGTGATGGTTGCTGGCATGACGCTCGCGTTCTCCTTGCGCCGCAGCGTGCGCCAAGAGCTCGGCGTGGCGCAGGTTGCACTTGCGAGCGAGCTCGACGAGCGGCGTGCCGCCGAGGCGAAGCTCCAGCATCTCGCGTATCACGATCCGCTGACCGGGCTCGCGAACAGAACCCTCTTCCGCGAACGGGTCGGTCATGCGATGGCCCGCGCGCGCCGCAACGGCGGACATATGGCGGTGCTGTTCCTCGACGTCGACGACTTCAAGAACGTCAACGACTCCCTCGGCCAGAGTGCGGGTGACGAGGTACTCGTCGCGGTCGCGGAGCGAGTGAGTGGATGTCTTCGGAGCTCTGACACCGCTGCGCGCCTCGGCGCGGACGAGTTCGCCGTGTTGGTCGAAGACGCCGCCGCACCGGTCGATGCCGCTCGCGTCGCAGAGCGGATGCTCGCCACCCTGCGCCGGCCGATCAGGATCAAGGCGCGGGACGTGCTCGTGCGCGCGAGTATCGGCGTCGCGCTCAACACGACCGGCGAAGAGACGGTAGACGATCTGCTGCGGAACGCCGACCTTGCCATGTACAGCGTCAAGACCGACGGGAAGGGACGCTTCGAGATGTTCCGTCAGGAGCTGCACGCAGAGGTCCTCGCCCGATTGGAGGTTGAGGCGGAGCTGCGCACGGCGGTGTCGAACGACGAGCTGACCCTTCGGTACCAGCCGATCGTGGACCTCGCGAACGGTGAGATCATCGGCGTCGAGGCGCTCTGTCGTTGGAACCACCCGACGCGAGGCGAGGTACAGCCCGCGTCGTTCATCCCGATCGCCGAAGAGACAGGGTTGATCGTTCCCATGGGACGCCAGCTCCTGCGCAACGCGTGCATCCGGGGGCGCGCGATCGCTGCGCACAGCCGCTCGGACACCCCGTTCATGGTCACGGTGAACGTCAGCGCGCATCAGCTGGCCGACCCCCGCTTCATCGACGACGTCGCGGACGCCCTGACGGTCTCAGGACTGCATCCGCGCTCGCTCGTGCTCGAGATAACCGAAGGCTCCCTCATGAAGGACACCGACGTTACGATCGCGCGCCTCCAGCAGCTCAAGGACCTCGGGATCAGGCTGGCCATCGACGACTTCGGGACGGGCTACTCGTCGTTGTCCTACATCCGTCGCTTCCCGGTCGACATCATCAAGATCGACAAGAGCTTCGTGAGCGCCCTCGACAAGGGGCCCGAGGAGTCGGCATTCCTCGGCGCGGTGCATCGCCTGGCGCGGACCCTGGGCCTCGAAACGATCGTCGAGGGTGTCGAGCGCCCCGAGCAGCTCGCGCAGCTGCGCGCCATCGGCTGCGAGATGGGGCAGGGCTACCTCTTCGCGCGCCCTCTGCAGGCCGCGGCGGTCGAGTCGCGGCTCGGCGCCGACGCCGGGATCGTTTCCGCAACCAGCGCCTGATCGCAGATTTAACGAGAACGAAACGCAGGCGAAAAGACCGCGCAACGTCGCTCCCCTAGCCTTTGGTCATGCTCGCAACCGTGGAACGGCCCGCCGGAGGGGTCCTCACCGTTGGTGTCCTTGAGGTAGATCTCGACGCATACGCGTGCCGCCTCGGCGGGTCGGCGCTGGAACTAACGTCGTCTGAGATCGAGCTCCTCGCCCTGCTCATCATCAACAGCCGTCGCGTCGTCGACCGAAGGCAACTGGCCGAGGCGATCGGGCTGCGCCAGCATCGCTCCGTGGACGTATTGCTGTCGTCCTTGCGACAGAAGATCGGACGCGACTTCGTCCGCAACGTCCGCGGTCGTGGCTGGATCATCGACATCGACAAGCTGGGCTAGGCGTGGAGGCCGGCGCGCTGCTGTTACGGCTCTGCTTGGTGCTGGTGGTCGCCCGGGTCGCGGCCGAGGTAGCCGAACGGATCAACGTTGCACCGGTGCTGGCCGAGATCTCGGTGGGGATCGCCTTGGGGCCGTCGGCGCTCGGACTGATCGGTCACGACGCCTCACTCGCCTTCCTCGCCGAGCTCGGCGCCATCCTTCTGCTGTTCGAGGTCGGCCTGCATATGAACCTCTCCGAGATCCGTTACGTCGGCCGCTCTTCGCTGCAAGTCGCTCTCCTCGGTGTCGTGGTGCCATTCGCGATCGGATATGGGGCGCTGGCCGCCCTGGGCGTCGATCCGACGGTGGCGTTGTATCTGGCTGCAGCGATCACGGCTACCTCGGTCGGCATCACCGCGCGTGTTTTCGCCGACATGCGTGCCCTTGCGACGGCGGAGGCTCGGATCGTCCTGGGTGCGGCGGTCGCCGACGACGTGATCGGCTTGCTGATCCTGACCGTGGCGATCAGAACCGCATCGGGCGAAGGATTGGGTCTGGGCTCGATCGCGGGCCTGGCCGGCGTGGCGATCGGCTTCGTGATCGCGGCCGCGGTCATCGGAAGCCTGGTAGCCCCGAGGTTGTTCAAGGCGGTCGGACACCGCGCGCGGACGGACGGAACCTTGACGGCGTTCGCGCTCGCATTCGCGATCGGGATGGGATCCTTGGCGTCAGCCGCGCGGCTCGCGCCGATCGTCGGCGCCTTCGTGGCCGGCGTCGCGCTCGCCGGGAGCCCGGTCCGCGACGAGCTCACCCGCCGGATGGCTCCGGTCGGCCATGTCCTCATCCCGATCTTCTTCCTGATGATCGGCGCCGAAACCGATGTGCGCGCCTTCGCCGACCCGTGGGTCCTTGGCATAGGCGGACTCCTGACGGTGATCGGGATCGGCGGCAAGCTCGTCTCGGGTCTGGGCGCCAAGGAAGGGACCGCCGATCGTTCCCTCATCGGTATCGGGATGATCCCACGAGGCGAGGTCGGCCTCATCTTCGCGAGCCTCGGCCTGGCGCAAGGGATCCTCACGGACAAGACCCAAGCAGCCCTGCTACTGGTCGTGCTCGCGACCACGATCATCACCCCACCATGGCTGAAGCGTCGCGTCCGCACGATGCGGTCTCGCACCGTGCCGTACGTGACGATCCTCGAGCCGCCGGGAGGGTGGCTGCGGGTCACCGATGAGGAGGTGGAACTTCACGCGGAACCGCCCGTCGTCCTGCTGGCTACGATCGGGCTCGAGGCGGCGATCGCCTGTGATGGACGGCGCCCCGGGACACGCCTGCTGTCGTGGCTCGCCAAGGATGGGGGGCCGCAGCCGACCTGGGACGACGAGCTTCGTGGACGTTTCTTCGCGCTGCTACGCCACAGCGGCGTTCGATCCTGGCGTCTCCTGCAGCTCTCCGGGGTCTTAGCCACGCTGCTGCCGGAAGTGGACGACGCCTTCAGCAGGCGCGCGCGCGATCCGTTCAACCTGGATCCCTCGGCGGCATTGCGATGGGAAACGCTTGAGGATCTGAAGTCTGTCCTGTCTCAAGATGAGCGGCTGGCGGGGATCTTCGCGGATCTCGATCAGAGCGACACCGTGTTGCTGGCTGCGCTGGCCCGGAGCGCGTTCGACGACGAGGCGAGCGCCCTACGCCTCGCCGCAACGATGCGGCTGCCCGATCGGGATGCTGAGCTGCTCGGTTTCCTGGTGGCCGAGCGACACTTGTTGCCTGCAGCTGCGTCGCGGATCGATCTCGGCGCAGAAGATGCGGTCCTGGAGCTCGCGTCACACCTGAAAACACGTGCGCGAGCCGATGCCCTGTACCTGCTTGCTGCGGCGGGTGCAGCGAACACAGAACGAGAAGCCCTGGAAGAGCTTCACGGATTGATCTCCATCGCACTCGCCCGCGTGGGGGATCTCGACGTCCTTGGTCGCAAGCGACACGAGATCGTGATCGCCCTCGGCGGCGTCCCAGAGGCGCGCCTCGCACGGCACCTCGACGAAGCTCCCAGGCGGTACCTGTTGGCGCAGTCGCCGGCCTCGGTCGCACGGCATCTCCGGATGATGGAACCTTCACCTGGCGAGGACGAGGTTCGGCTCCACGCAGAACGGATCGGCCGTGATCTGTTCACGCTCGACATCGTCGCGCGTGACCGGCCCGGTGCGCTGGGGGTGATCGCGGGCGTCCTCACGCGTCTGAACATCGGCGTGGAGTCTGCGTTCTGCTCAACGTGGCGAACAGGTCAACTGATCGACGTATTCACGGTGAAGGCGGACGACCTCACCGACTGGACGCAGGTCCGATCGACACTGGAGACGTCATTCACGTTGCGACACGGTCACTCGACCGCAAGCATCGAAGGGTTCGTGCGTATCGATAACGCGGCCTCGCCGTGGTACTCGATCGTCGAGGTGCGCGCTACAGATCGCGCCGGGCTCCTCCATCGTGTCGCCAGCGCCCTGACTCGAGCCGGTGCCCAGATCCACCTCGCCACCGTGAAGACGGTGGACGGGGTCGCAGTCGACGAGTTCGCCGTCACGGGACCGAACGGACACAAGCTCGATGCCGGCGGAGAGCTGATGCTGCGCGTTGCGTTCGAAGGACGGACACCGAAGACGAGGCGCCGCCCGAAGCTCCGACGCAGTAGTGACGCCTCCGATCACAACGACCATCAGAAGAACACTGTTGTGACCTGAAGTTAACAAGGAAGCAACAGGCGCGAAAAGAGAGCCCTCTAGCATCCCCTCAACGTCCCGGACCGCCCGGGCGCCGCGCACAGCGAGGGAGGAACGATGCGCCGAAGGTTGATGTTGTTGGGCATGTTGGCAGTGGGGTTCACTGCCTCTGCCCTCACGGGAACCGCGTTCGCGGGCGATTCCACAGGCGCAGATCTGGGCCTCGCGGATCAGACCGTCGAGCACACCGCCCTATCCCTGAACTACCTCTGGGTGATCTTGGGCGCAGTGCTCGTGATCTTCATGCAGGCTGGTTTCGCGCTGGTGGAGACGGGTTTCTGCAGAGCCAAGCACGCCGGTCATGTCGTTCTGATGAACTTCGCGGTCTTCGGACTCGGCTTCGTCGCGTTCTTCGTGATGGGCTACGCGATCGCGTTCGGCGCCGCCGCCGTCCCTGCGCTGGGACTCGAAAGCCTTGGGTCGCTGGTGGGCATCGGCTCGTCCGGTCACTGGGGTCTCTTCGGGAAGACCGGCTTCTTCCTGAGTGGCGATGCGTACGGCGTCGGCACGATGGCGTTCTTCCTCTACATGGTCGCTTTCATGGACACGACGGCAACGATCCCGACCGGCGCGATGGCCGAGCGGTGGAGCTTCAAGAACTTCACGATCTGGGGCCTGTTCTGCGGGGCCATCTACTACCCGCTGTACGCATGCTGGGTGTGGGGCGGCGGCTGGCTCTCGCAGCTCGGTAACTCGATGAACCTCGGACACGGCGTGGTCGACTTCGCAGGATCTGGCGTCGTTCACATGATGGGCGGCGTCGCAGCCCTGGCGGGCGCGATCATCCTCGGTCCGCGGATCGGCAAGTTCGGCAAGGATGGCAAGCCTCGCGCCCTGCCCGGTCACCACATCCCGATGGCGATGCTCGGCACGTTCATCCTGCTGTTCGGGTGGTTCGGGTTCAACGCAGCGTCCACCTTCGCGGCGACCGACCTGCGTTTCGCGGTCGTCGCCACGAACACCGCGATCGCAGGTGCGTTCGGTGCCGTCATCGCGATGTTCTGGGTGTGGAAGCGCATCGGGAAGCCTGACCCGAGCATGTGCGCCAACGGCATGCTCGCGGGTCTGGTCGCTATCACCGCTCCATGCGCTTTCGTCCAACCGTGGGCGGCTGCGGTCATCGGCATCATCGCCGGTGTCCTGGTTGTGGAAGCCGTCTGGTTCATCGAGCGGAAGATGAAGATCGACGACCCGGTCGGCGCGATCGCCGTCCACGGTGTCTGCGGAGCGTTCGGCGTCCTCGCGGTCGGGATCTTCTCCGACGGCGCGTACGGCGAGGGATGGAACGGCGTGACCGGCGGCGTGACCGGGATCCTCTATGGAGATGCGGGACAGCTGATCGCTCAGCTCGTCTCGGTCGCGACGATCCTGCTCGTGTTCTTCCCGCTCGCGTTCATCTTCTTCAAGATCTCGAACAAGGCGACGCCGATCCGTTCGGCAGAGGCCGATGAGATCGACGGTCTGGACGCCGAGGTCGGCGTGCGCGCCTACCCCGAGTTCCTGCCGGAGTTGGTGTCCGCGGGCAACGGCTCGGCCAAGATCCACCTGGAAGAGCCTGCTCGGGTCTTCGACTAGAACACGCAACCGAAGGAGGCGCGCAC
>JBKJXT010000005.1:0-7915 GCA_046716205.1 Actinomycetota bacterium | reverse complement strand
CGCATCTTCTTGCGGCGCTTCTTGACGATGGAACCCATGCACACTCCTGATCGAAAATGGCCCGCGAAGTCTACCGGCTCCGAGGGGTCAGTCGGTAATGAAGATGTCCCGCAGATCTACCGCGGTGGTCCTGAAGTCCTTCGTAACGCGGACCGAGCCCAAGCGCAGAGCGCGCGCGCCCTCCGCCAGCGAGGAGACCATCTTCAAGCCTTCGTGGGTGTACTCCAGCACGCCGAGCCCGACGCAGTGGCCTTTCCCGTCCTCCATGCCGACGAGGAACCCGTCGAGGAGCGCCGGATCGACGTCGGGGGGGATGGCCGGCACCAGCACGCTCGGCTTGACCTTCCACCGGTGGATCGGGCCCTCGAAGGTCGCCTTCAGCCTGGCTTGGCGCCGCGAGGCGCGCTCGTCTGCGGTGGTCGGCATGATGTTGTCGTCGACGTTGAGCTCATCGACCTCGGGCGGCAGGGCGCGCCTGATGCCGCCGAGGATCGGGTCGAGCTCGCCACCGCGGTGGAACCCGATGACGAAGTCCGGCTCCAGGACCTCGACCTTGTGCATCTTGAGCACCTGACCCTTGGTCCCGTCGATGAAGCCCGACGTGTCCACGACCACCACGTCGACGCCCTCGGCGCGCGCCAGCTTCGCGAGCTTGTTCGCGCCCACCACCATCGGGAGCATGTGCTTGTAGGGGGACGTCGAGCCGACGAAGTACATCGCGTCGGCGCGCGAGAGGTGTTCGGGCTCGACGTCGGCTTCGGTCGCGATGAACTTCAGGCCGATCGTCGTCGGAGGGCCGACCGTGGTCTGGCCGATATCGGTGTCCAGGTAGGCCACGCGCCGGCCGGCGCGAACGGCGACCTCCGCGAGCATCTTGCAGAAGGTCGATTTGCCAGTATCGAGCCCGCCCAGCGCGACGGCCATGCCACCGCGCTCGACGACTCGTTTGATGACGCCATAGACATCCATGTGAACCGCCCATCCAAGGATGGAGGCGGCCGGCGAGCACGCTCGAAGGTGGGGGGTCTATCCGCTGTTGTTCACGTAGCTCGAGTCGAGGTAGCGCTCAAGGTCGTCGACACGGACACGATAGGACTTGCCGACTTGGACGGCGGGGATCTTGCCGGCCCTGATCAGCCTGTAGATAGTCATCTTCGAAACGCGCAGTTGCTCAGCAGCCTCCGATGCGGTGAGGAAACGGGGGCCGCTGGGCGAGAAGTCACTCGCCAACCGTTGCTCCTTCCGCTGAGTGTGCTCAGGATACACGGCTGTATACACGTGATGAAAGAGGCAGCCGAAAGATCTTGTGTGCCTACAGTCTCGATATGACTGATATGCGCGCCAAGAGGTAGTCCCGGAGGGGGTCGTAGACCGACGGCCGGAGGTTGTCGTCAAGGGGCACGACGTTGCGGACCAGGCCGTCGGCCTTCGCCACGGCGATCGCTGGGTCGTTGACGTCGGTGAAGCAGGCGACATCAAGGCCCCGAGCGATGGCCGCCCCCGCCCACCCGTGGTCGGCCAACACCAGGTCCGGGGGGTCGACCTCGTCGAGCATCGCGTCCATGTAGAAGGACTCGTGGGTGTGAAGCAGGTGGGCGGCGTCGCAGAGACAGGCGACGGCGTCGAGGTAGCGGACCCGGTAGTCCCGGCCCTTCTTGGTCGTATGGAGGGTGACATCCTCCAGCGGGGTCTCGAGCTTGCACCCGGCGACCGCGAGGCCCTTCGCGAGGCCCTGGTACATCGACATCAATCCGGTCGGATGACCGGTGGCGATGAGGAGGCGCTCGCCGGCGCGCGCGGCCTGCTCGAGCCTGTCGCCGACCGCGGCGAGGCCGTCCAGGGTGGCGTCGGCGTCGATCACTCCCCCGCCATCACGATCCTGAAGCGATGGCGAGCATCCGCAGAGGTCCGCGACGGCGCGCATCACGCCTTCGGCGTCGCGGCCTCGCGCACCGATGCCGAGCGCCTTGTCGGGGTCGCCGTCGGCGAGCTTGATGGCGTTCTCGACGGAATTGGCACGGCTCGTGCGGGTCTCACCGGAGAGCCCCGACGCAAGGATGTGCGCGCGCAGTGCCGCTCGTTCGTCCGGGATCATATCCCCAGCAGTGTAACCAAGCCCCTCAGCGTATGATTTCCAGCATGCAGATGGAGAGCGACAACGTCGCATTCGGCCTCATCCTGGTCTGGGTCGGCATCGCGATGGCATCCGACGTCGACAACGACGTGGCCGGGCTCAACCTGATGGTCATCGGCGGCATCCTCGTATTCGGATGGCTCGTGCGCAGGCTGCGCGGATCTCGCGACAGCGGTCTGGGCATCATCGGGTTCGTTCTCGCGGCCATCGGTCTGAATCAGTACTTCGACGAACAGGGTCGGGACCTGCCGGTCGCGGCGATCGTCGTGGCTGCGATCGGCCTCGCGGTCATCGTCAGCTCGATACGGCCACGGAAACGCGCCCGCGGGTCGCGCCATACGACATAGGAGAGGGGAGCCGATGGATCGCTTGAACCTACGCAGCCTGATCTGGGGCGCGCTTATCTTCTGGATCGGGCTCATGATGGTCGTCGACGAGCGCGCCGGGGTTGCGAGTATCGGCGCGGGCGCGATCCTGCTCGGAGGCGCGGCCGCGCGCCGCGCGATGGGCTGGCGCGCCGGTCTGGTCATGACGATCGCGGGGTTCCTGCTGCTGGCGTTCGGGCTCAACGACCTCAACGGCACCGAGACGGGCATCCCGCTGTTCGCGGTGATCCTGATCGCGTTCGGAGCGCTGGCGATCGGCAAGTCGCTGTCGCGCAGCCGCACAGGCCCGGGTGGCCGCGCCGGCCCGCGAGCGCCGACGATCACGATCCGCATCCCCGACGACCGCGTCTAGCGCTCGCCGCGCGGGTGGGGCGGTCAAGCGGCGCGCCGCTCTGCCTGCATCCGTCCGCGTACCCGAAAGATTGTTGAGTTGAGGGCCGTATAGGACCTCAAGTCAGCCGAAGGTTTGGCGTCGACCCGGACCAAGTCTTCGAATCCCCTGACTCGCCGCCGAGTCCGTGACGTCGAGCCCGCCCGAGGCTGCGGGCGGGCGGGCGCGCCTGATAGCGTTCCGGGCCTGCCGAGCGCGCTCACGAGGCGCGCCCCGATGAAGGAGTAGCCATGGCTCTGCCTCCGCTGATCCCGCGACGCCACCTCTTCGACAACCCGGAGCGCACCAGCGTCCAGATCTCTCCCGACGGTTCCAGGCTCTCCTACCTCGCGCCGGAGAACGGGCGACTGAACGTTTGGGTGCGCACGATCGGTCTGGAGGACGACCGGTGCGTGACCCACGACACCGAGCGCGGCATCCAGTTCTACTTCTGGGCGCGCGACGCCAAGCGGATCCTCTACATCCAAGACCAAGGCGGTAACGAGAACTTCCACCTGTATGCGGCCGACCTCGCCGACCCCGACGCGCCGTCGAAGGACCTCACGCCGTTCGACAACGTCCGCGTCATGCCGGTCGACAACCCCCAAGCGACGCCGTCGAAGGTCCTCATCGCGATGAACAAGCGCCATCCCGCGCTGTTCGACGTGCACCGCCTCGACATCGAGACCGGCGAGATCGAAGACGTGGCCGAGAACCCCGGCGACGTTGCCGGGTGGCAGGTCGACGCCGATGGGAAGTTGCGCGCCGCTCTCGCACAGACCGCCGACGGCGGGTGGGATCTGCGCGTGCGCGACACCGAAGACGGAGAGTTCCGCACGTTGTCGATGTTCACCAATGAGGACGAGGCGATCCCGTTCGGGTTCACCAAGGACGGGCGCGCGCTGTACGTCGGCACGGCGCGCGACTCCGAGTTCGCGCGCCTGCTGAAGATCGACCTCGGCACGGGCGAAGAGACGGTTCTCGACTCGCATCCCGAGGCCGACCTGGCGAACGCGGTCATCAGCGACAAGACCAAGGAGCTGTTGGGCGCGGTCTACCAGACCGACGAGGCAGTGCTTCACGCGTTCGATGAGCAGTTCGAGCGCGACTGGCGCGCCCTCAAGGAGATCCACTCCGGCGACCCGGTCATCACCGGCATCGACGATGAGGAGACAACGTTCATCGTCGCCTACGACGACGACCGCGATCCCGGCGCGCACTATGCCTACGACCGTGCGACCGGCAAGGCGACGTTCCTGTGGCGTTCGCGCCCGTGGCTCGACCCCGAGCAGCTCGCGCCGATGCAGCCCGTCCAGTTCGACGCGCGCGACGGGCTGCGCCTGCACGCCTACCTGACGCTGCCGGTCGGCGTCGAGCCCAAGGGTCTGCCGATGGTGCTGCTCGTGCACGGAGGCCCGTGGGCGCGCGACACGTGGGGATTCGTGGCGGAGGTGCAGTTCCTCGCGAATCGCGGCTACGCGGTGCTGCAGGTGAACTTCCGCGGCTCCACCGGGTACGGCAAGGCGTTCAAGGAAGCGGCCGTGCATGAGTGGGGCGGCAAGATGCACGACGACCTGATCGATGCCGTCGACTGGGCGGTTGCGCAGGGTTACGCCGATCCCAAGCGCGTCGCGATCTTCGGCGGTTCCTACGGCGGGTACGCCGCGCTCGCCGGCGTAACGTTCACGCCCGACGTGTTCGCCGCGGCGTGCACGTACTGCGGGCCGTCGAACCTCCTCACGCTGCTGTCGTCGTTCCCCGAGTACTGGAAGCCGATGCTTGCCGGCTCGTTCTTCAAACACGTCGGCAACCTCGACGTGCCGGAGGAAGTCGAAGACATGAAGGCCCGCTCCCCGTTGTTCAAGGTCGACGCGATCAAGACGCCACTGCTGGTGATCCAAGGCGCGAACGACGTGCGCGTGACCAAGCAGGAGTCGGATCAGATCGTTGAGGCGCTACGGTCGCGCGGGATCGACGTCGGCTACATCGTGAAGGACGACGAGGGCCACGGGTTCCAGAACCCGGAGAACAAACTGGAGGCCTACGCGGAGCTCGAGCGGTTCTTCGCCAAGCACATCGGCGGACGCTTCGAGGAGTAACTATCCGGCCAGCGGATAGCCGGTCGTGAACGCATCCGCTGCCGGAAGGTCTCGTCGGTCGCAATCCACCTCGAGGCGGTGGACGGAGCGCGCGCCTCGTAGGTGCAGCGGGCGCCACGTTCGTCACGATTGTTTTCGATGATCTCGACTACCTGTGCTCGAACTTCGAAGGTGCGCAGCCGGGCAAGCTGTTGAACCGTCCGCGATGATTGCGAACTGGGCAACGAGTCAATTGATCGTCAGGCGTCCGGGTAGGCGAAGAAACGGTACGTGCCCCCGACTGCGAACACGTCGGCCACGTTGAAGACGCGCAGCGCATACGTCTCGCCCGGCTCAACAAGGACTACTACGCGCTCAGGGCAACCGATTCCGTCGATCGGAAACGTACATGGCCCTGCACACCAGTGGTAGCAAAGCACCTGGCTGTGTGGAGCAACTTCATACGCTTCATCTAGCGTTCCGGGAGAACGAACACGACAGGCTGTTGCGTCGTAATCGAGTTCAGGATAGATCGTGAAGGCGACCGCATCTGGCTCACGCCCGTCAACGATAGCATCGGGGACCACGACCCGGATCTCGTCATACGAGCCGGGAACGGTCAGCGGCGGCGCGGTGCAGCGCGCGGGCGTGCTCAGGCCATTACCGTCGTTATTGATGATGGCGCTGGAGTCGGGGCACAGGGTGGCGCAGATCGTCGACGTGCGGAACTGCACGCTCACACCTTCGCCCTGACTGTTCGAAGGTGAACCCAGGACGGCAGCAACGGCGATGGCGAGCAGAAGTACGTTTCCCCGGGGGTAGCCGCTCACGTCTCATGTCAGACCTGGTTCGACGATGGGGAGAATTATACCTACATCGGGCCTTGTATCCAATTTTACCATGATGTACGCTTCCGCCTTCACCAATAACGATGACATAAACACCCTCGGATTCGGCGATCTAGGGGCATGTACTCCCGGTTGCACGAGTGGGCGGATATATCCGCGTGTCGTAGGGACCACCTTGCTTGAGTGGGATATTGTGCTCAACTCAAACCTTACCTGGCAGGTGACGGGAGGATCTCTCCAAGGTCGGATGGATATCCGTAATGTGCTTACACATGAAGTCGGTCACGTCGTGGGCATAGACCACTCCTCCATGGGCGCAGTGAATTGTGGTAGTCACCTATATAATGTCCACTGGTATCTCACTATGCACGGCTGCAGCGCATTTGAAGAAACCCTTCGTCGTACCCTCGGACTCGGTGACATGCTGGGGTTGGCGGACAAGCTGAACTAGCGCCTCGTCGGCGACACGTGCTAGCCAGTCGTTGCCAGAGGTGCCTTCACGTTGCCAGCAGTTCAGCGACGGGGAACGACACCTGACCCTGCCAATGACAATGAGGCCCTCTGCGCATTCGCCGCTGCCGGCGACCGGGCTGCGAAGCGCGACGGCGTGCGCGAGCGCCACCGTCAGGCTATTCCTTCAGCCCGTGGTGCGCGAACACGTGCCCGATCGTTTCGTCGGTCGCCGACCGGGCGCGCGCCGTGGCTTCCACGGCACGGCCGTCGGGCAACGCGACCTCTGGGTCGGAGAAGGTTGGATACACCTCGCGCGCGCCGTACTCGGCAGCGAGCTCGAGCCATTCCTGCGGCAACTCATCTGGCAGCGACGCGCCCGCTTGTTCCGCCGCGTAGATCGTCCAGGCGCGCGGCACGACGCTGAACCGCTGATAGCCCCCGCCGCCCAGCGCGAGCCACCGCCCGGCCGACACGCGATGCGCGAGGTCGTGGAACGTGGAGGCGAGCCACGTGTAGGTCCGCGTCGTGAGTGCGAGGTGCGCGAGCGGATCGGTCGCGTGCGTGTCGCACCCGAGCTGGGTCACCAGCACGTCCGGCTTGAACGACTCGACGAGCGCCGGCACCAGACGCCCGAACGCTTCCCGGTAGGCATCGTCGTGCGTGTAGGGCGGCAACGCGACGTTCACGCTCGTGCCGATCGCATCGCCGGTCCCGTTCTCGTGGGCGAAGCCCGTGCCGGGGAACAGGAAGTATCCGCTCTCGTGCAACGAGATCGTGATCACGCGCGGGTCGTCGTAGAACGCGGCTTGCACGCCGTCGCCGTGGTGCACGTCCACGTCGACGTACACGATGCGTTGCGCGCCCTCGGCCAGAAGCCAGGCGATCGCGATCGACGCGTCGTTGTAGATGCAGAACCCGCTCGCGCGGTCGGCCATCGCGTGGTGGAGCCCGCCGGCGTGGTTGAACGCGTGCGCCGCCTCGCCGCGCCACACCCGCGATGCCGCAGCGATCGAGCCGCCCGCGATCAACGCGGACACCTCGTGCATCCCGCCGAACGCCGGATTGTCCCCGGCGCCGATCCCGCGCCCGTAGGCGCGGTACGGATCGTCGGCCTCGCGCGAGATGCGCTCGACGTCGTCGATGTAGGCGGCATCGTGAACCAGCTCGAGCTGTTCTCGCGTCGCGGGCTGTGGCGCGACGACGTCGGAGGCGTCCAGCACCCCACACGTGCGCGCCAGCTCGTAGGTCATCCGCAGCCGCACCGGCTGCATCGGATGCTCCGCGCCGAAGTTGTAGCGGGTGAACCCCTCATCCCAAACGAACGCAGCGCGCCCGGTCATTCGCCCGGCTTCATCTGCGCCTTCTGCACCTTGCCCGAGTAGTCGATGCTGACCGCCTTCCACTCGGTGAACTCGTCCAAAGCCTGCGGCCCCGCCTCGCGGTGACCGTTGCCGGTGGACTTCATCCCGCCGAACGGCAGCTGCACCTCCGCGCCGATCGTCGGCGCGTTGATGTAGACGACGCCGAACTCCAGCTGCTCGATCGCCTTGAACGTGTTGGTGATGTCGCGCGTGTAGATCGAGCACGACAATCCGTACTGCGTGCCGTTGGCGATCTGGATCGCCTCGTCGAGCGAGCCGACCTCG
>JBKJXT010000004.1:0-9142 GCA_046716205.1 Actinomycetota bacterium | reverse complement strand
TCAGCGGCGCCGCGAAGCGGCGTCCGTTGCACGCGCGAGTTGACCCGCCTCATGCGCTGAGTGCGTCTCTCACGGCATCGGGATGAGCTTCCGCAACACGAAGCAGAGCCCGCGCTGGCCCCTCCGGGCGACGTCGTCCCTGCTCCCAGTTCTGCAGCGTCGAAACACTCACACCGATCAGCGTCGCGAACTCCGACTGCGACAGGCTGAGTCGAGTCCTGATCTTGCGAACGTCGGCGGGCTTGAACGTCACACGGCGCGATGCGCGGCGTTGTCCACGCTTGATCGCGCCGGCCTCACGGACGCTTCCGAGCAGTTCATCGAACTCCGCCTTCTTCACCGCAACTCCTCTCGGACAACCCGTCCCAGTGCCTTGCGCTGTTCGGGCGTCAGATCTGCTTGCCGAGACTTCTCGATCGCGTAGATCAGGTACAACCGTGATGCAGGCTTGTCCCAGAAGTAAGAACTGAATCGCCCCGGGTTTACCGGAGACTCGGTTGCTTGAGTCCGTCGATGATATCTGGAGTCTCCTTCCTCCAGTAGGCCTCCTCGAACTCCACCGGCGGGATGTCGCCGATCGGCTCGAGCAGACGGCGGTTGTTGAACCAGTCCACCCACTTCAAGGTCGCGAACTCGACGTCGTCGAAGCCCTTCCACGAACGGCGGCGGCGGATCACTTCGGTCTTGTAGAGCGCGTTGATCGACTCGGCCATCGCGTTGTCGTAGGAATCGCCGCGGGAGCCGACCGAGGTGACCGCGCCGGCTTCGGCCAGACGCTCGGTGTAGCGGATAGACAGATATTGCCTTGCACGCCACGGTCGGAGTGATGAACCAGCCCGTCGAGATCGCGGCGAGACCAGATCGCCATCTCGAGTGCATCCAGCGCGAGGTCGGTGCGAAGCGACCGCGAGATCTGCCAGCCGACGATGAACCGCGAATAGACATCGACGATGAAGGCGACGTAGACGAACCCCGACCACGTCGAGACGTACGTCAGGTCCGCCACCCAGAGCTGGTTCGGTCGGGTGGCGGTGAAGTTGCGATCGACCAGGTCGGCCGGCCGCGGTGCTGTGGTGTCGGGGAAGGTCGTGAACGTGGTCTTGCCGCGATTGACGCCGCGCAGACCCATATCCCGCATCAATCGCACCACGGTGCAGCGCGCAACCGCGAAGCCCTCGCGGTTCAGTTGCTTGTAGACCTTGCGCGGGCCGTAGATGCCGTCCTGGTTCTCTTTGTGGACCCGAGCGATCTCGACCTTGAGGGTCTCGTCACGTACCGCCCGCGTCGACGGCGTGCGGCTCTTGGCGTCGTAGTAGGTGGATGGGGCGATCGGCAGTTGCGCGCAGATCGGCTCGACCCCGAAGGCGTCCTTGTGCTGATCGATGTAGGCCATCATCTGGCGTGTGGGCGGTCGAGCTCCGCCGCGAAGAAAGCCGACGCGCTCTTGAGGATCTCGTTGGCTCGGCGCAGCTCGCGAACCTCTCGCCGCAAGACCTTCAGCTCCTCGCGTTCCTCGGATGTCAGCCCGGGACGCTTACCCTCATCGCGCTCGGCTTGGCGAACCCAACCGCGGAGAGTCTCGGGGGTCATCCCGAACTTGCTCGCGATGGACTGGATAGACGACCACTGCGAGCCGTTCTCCTCGCCGCGCTCGAGCACCATCCGAACCGCTCGGTCTCGCACCTCTTGGGGATACCTGCGTTGTCCTGTCATGACTCCATCCTCTCAGAAGACGAAGCCTCCAGGTTTCCCGGGGCGATTCAAACACTCTCAGGTCGCCACGCTTGCCTCGACCGGCTCGGGCCCACCTGAGCTTACGCAGACCATGAGCCCCTTGGATCAGGTCCCCTTGATCTGGGCGGAGCGCCAGAGCGACCTGGAGCCTCCTGAGGTCCTCATCTGCGAACAAGGTTGACGCGAGTCGAGTGAAGATGTGCGTCTCGACGATGACCATGCGTCACTATACGCCACTGACGTATAGCGGTCAATAGTCGCCGCGACTTGGTGGGCCGGGTCAACGACCCTCATCGCGTCACCTGCTGGCCTCCTCAGCCGCCCGCTGCACCCGATCGTGGTGGCTGACCCACCAGTCGCGCTCGGCCTGTGGAAGGTTGGCGTGATCCTTCAGCAGCCCGACAGCACCGTCGATCAACTCTCGGATGATGTCAGCGTGACCAGCGTGCCGCTGGGTCTCGACGATCAAGTGGACCAAGGCCTGGTGCAGGGTGACTTCGTTCTGGCGCTCCGGCCAATGAGGCACTCGCCCGACGGCGTCAAGTTCCAACCCCTCGATCGTGGCATCGGAATGGGCCCAGGCGTGCCGGTACAGATCGACGATGTTTTCACGCGACTCATCGGCTCTCGCCCACATGTGAGCGTTGGGTTCACGGCGTAGCGTCTTGCGCCCCGACCGCCACCCGCCGGTCATCGCGACCGCCGCCGGCTCGCGAGGCGGACGACCGAACGTCGTGCCTAGCCAGGTGAACTCCGAATGTGCCAAATGCTTGACGAGCCCTAGAAGGTTGGTTCCGGTCGGCACGAGCGGCCGCCGGATGTCGTATTCCGAGAGACCGTCGAGCTTCCAGAGCAGCGTCTCACGGCCGCCCTGCAAGTAGCTCTTCAACGTGACTTTGGCATCGGATGCGCTCATACAGCGACTCTCTCACAGCCAACTTGAACGCCGTAGCTCTCGCCTCCGTCGGCATGACGACTTTGGCGCTGACCCGCCGACGAAGTCGGTCGGGTCCACCGGCGAGTTATGCGGGAAGCACTGGCCGCGAGTTGACCACGCACCATCACGGCTTCCTCGCGATCGCCAGGAGATGCGGGCTGAGACCCTGCTCCTCGGGCTCCGACTCACAGGTGCGCGCGCTTTCGAGCATGAGTTCCCGCCCGTCGGGGTGCTGCCATCGTCCGTCGAAATCCGCGGCGATCCATCCAGGCCCTTCGACGCCGAAGACCCCGAGAACGTCTAGGTTCGCGGCTTCAACCTCCGGGGTTACCTCCGAGGGTTGATGGAAGTACGCGATGGGACCGAAGCTCGCACCGCCGGGGTCGCTGCCGAGCCGAACCACGTGATCCAAGCCCGCTAGACCGCGTTCATCGTAGATCCATCCCTGAACGTATCCGCTCAGTACTACCGCGGGGCGCGAGATGTACGCGATAGCCACCAAACCGCCCGGTTTCACAACGCGGCGTGCTTCCCCAAGCGCCTGAAGGCGGTCTGGACGCTCAAGCAGGTGATACATGGGTCCCAGCAGAAGAGCGACGTCGTATGCGTCATCCTCATCTGGCAGGGAGCGAGCGTCGCCAACTGCGCTTGTGAAGGTGCCAACGCGCGCCGACTCTTCGACGTGCATCGAAACAACGTCGACCAAGTGGACTTGATGACCCAGCGACGCGAGCCAGGAGGCGTATGCACCGGTACCACCGCCGATGTCGATTACGCGAACGGGCGACTCAGGTAGGAACCGCGTGAGCAATTCCTGGGTCCGCGCCATCTCGAGTTGCCCCTCCCGTCGGATGAGGCGTTGAGATTCATCGAACTTAGTTCCGTAGTACTCGTGAAGCCGTGGATCAGTATTCAATCGCCTGTCCTCAATTGCTTGCACCACGCGATCAACGTCCCCATAACGACCTGGCGCGTCAGCCGGCCGGCCGCGCGCGAAGCCCGCGGACGGTCCGTTGCACGCGCGAGTTAGCCGTCGCCACCTGCCGCCTTCTTCAGGCGGATGAACTCCCGGAGCGCGTCGTTGACCTCGCGGGTTGTGCGAAAGCGCTCTGCAAGGTCGGCGTCAAGGACGATGACGTTCGTTCCAGCGGCGTAATCGTCGGCATACTTGCCTCGGACGGCGCCCGAGAAGTCGTACTCCTCGAGCATGTCGCGGTCTCTCTCATCCTTCATGACTCATACCATCTTCGCTCTGTCGGAGTCGCTTGTCTAGCGCTGATGATTCGGACCCGATTGTCGCGGTGGACATGAACGACCACAAGGAGTCGCTTGTTCAAAGACTCACCCATGAGCACAACCGATTCTCGTCGAGCGAGTGAAGCGGGTCTGCAAGCGCGGCGGACAGACGATCGCCGAAGCAAGTCGAGGCCTCCTCAAAGGAGACACCGTGCTTCTCCAGGTTGGAAGCGGCCTTGTTGGGATCCCACTCGAACTGCACCGCTCAATCGTACGGCTAACGACTTTGCGCGTCAGCGGCCGGGCGCGCGCGAAGCCCGCGGCCGGTCCGTTGCACGCGCGAGTTCTGCGGTGGGCGCGTGGTTGCGGTGATCACTTGACCCCCGATCGCGAGACGCCGAAGTGAGTCTCGAAATGCTGCTCCGCCAGGGTTGCGGCTTCCGGAGTGAGCACGATGGACTTCGCTTTCGACTTGGGATCGGAGATCAGTCCGCGATCGTGGAGCCGATCCATCGTCTCCCAATCGAAGCCTTTCCAGGATCGTACGGCGCCGTGGTCGTCGAAGGCGTTGAGATGTAGGAGCGCCAGGACGACTTCATCTACCTTGTCTTGATCGAACTCCATGCGATTCACCTACATCCGTGGTCCGCAGAACGGGTTGGGCGCTCACCCGCGCGAGCGAAGCGAGCGTGGGTGCAGCGACGAGTTGCGCAGCGGGACGCGACCTCACGGGTCCCGCAGGTCCACAGGATGAGGCGATCCCTCTCCTCACCCACGACGAGCGACATCGACTTGGCTCACGTAATCGACGGCGTCACGAAGCGCTCCACGCAATTCCGTGGCGTGGGTGAGCCAGAGGTGGTGAGCGGCACCCTCGATCTCGACGTAGCGGCCATCCGGGATCAGCTCAGCGAGTTGCCTTGTCGGCCAGTTCGGGCGAATGTCGTCGGAAGCGTTGATGAAGACACACGGCGTCCGGAGGTCCGCGAGCTCTCGGAACAAGCCCGGGCGTCGGCAGTACTCCTTCCACTCCGCGTTTCCCTGCGTGTTGACTTCAGGGTCGGCTTGATAGACCTTTCCTCCCAAGTCCTCACCGATGCTGTCCCGGCGGCGGCTGTACGTGGCGCTCCAATCGCGATCATTGAGGACCTTGCCTCCGGCGATGCCAATCACCCCGATGACTCGCTCTGGATGCCGGAGCGCATAGGCCAAAGCCCAGTTCGGCCCTGCGCTGTGGCCGGCGACGATCCATCGCTCAACCCCGTAGGCCTCGCGCAGCGACTCTGCGTCGGTCAGCAGGGTATTGAGGTCGTATCGGCCATCCCAATCAGAGCGCCCGCAGCCGCGCGGCTCGAACCGGATGGTGCGGACCATGTCGTCCACGAGTTCAGCGACGGGTTGGAGATAGTCGTCACAACCCGGGCCACCGTTGAACATCAGCATCGACGTGCCTGTGCCGCTGACGGTAGACCAGAGGCGGGCACCGTCCGACCTGATGTAGCGCTCTGCGGTCATGTCACAAACTATCCGGCTGCACAACGGTTTGGCGTGTCAGCGGCGCCGAGCCGCGAAGCGGCCGGCGTCCGTTGCGCGCGCGAGTTGGGCAGCGGCCCAAGCGGTCCGACAGGAACGCCGCTCACTCTGCACCGCGCGGACGGAACCCAACAGATTCAGCCACTCGCACCATCGCTACATTCTCAGCCAACGCATGCAAGGTAGCGATACGGTCATTCTCCAGGACTGAAGCCGTCGCGGTCGACACCACTGCCTTCGCCAAGCCTCGACGCCGGCAGTCAGCGCGAGTCCATACAGCTTCCACTTCCCACTCCTCCTCTGACCGCCTCCACACGGCAGCTCGGGACAGCACCGTGCCGACGTCACTCACGACACAGAAGGTATAGCCCTCACCGTGTAGCCGATCCCAGTCCCTACGCCGAAAGCTCGGATCCTCCACCCAAGCCGTGCGGACGAAATCGAAGTCGTCATCGAGAGTGAGCCAGCGGACATCCACACCGGCCACCGGCTTGAAGTTCTGCCGCCCGCACTCCATCACGACCCACTCAGCGGAGGGCATAGGCCCGAACACCTTCGTCTGCCCAACGACCCTAGCGCTCACCCGCGCGAGCGCAGCAAGCGTCGGGTGCAGCGCCGAGTTGGGCGGCGGAAGGTGGAGACGGGACTCGGATCCGAGATCGCAACGAGGCCCTTCGCCGATCACGCCATCCACTCGTTGCGTGCGGCCTGATCGAAGGGGATGACCCACATCTCGGAGACTCTCCCATCTCGAAAACGCAGAACGGACACGATCTGCTCCTCGAACGTTCTGTCTCCTCGAGCGGCGCTGTACCGCTCCAGCCAGATTCCGTATTCCTCATCGGCGAACAAAGCGAGGGTCTCGCCGCCAGTCGGGGAGTATCGCTCCGCGAAGCGGCCGTACAGAGAGCGGAGCGCGTCCTTGCCGGTGTAGTCGCCCGCGAAGCTGTAGCGCCCAGGTACATGCACGACAACGTCTTCGTGGAAGAGCGCGAAGTACCCCTCCATGTCGCCCTTGGCGAATGCCTCGTCGGACTTACGCATTGCGTCGAGCTGCGGATGCGTCATAGCTCACCCCTCCCTTTCTCAGATGTCAGAACCTAGCTGAGTTTCCCGTCTTCCCGGAGTCAGGCTAGCACCCTTACATGGCCTAGTCCGCCCAACGACGGACGACTGGGGATCTCAGCAGCCCAGAACCGATGCCATCACAACGCAAAGCTGCTCATCCGACGCTACGGCGAGGGCCGGTCTGCTGCAGATCCCAGTTGTACCGCCGACGACCAGATCCGGTCCATCAAAATCAACGGGTCAACTCGCTGACCGAGCGGCGCCGACCTGCGATTGTGAGCCACACCCCGTCATCGTTCGAGGGCAGCATCGCCGGACGCGGATCAACTGGCAGCGGACCCGGCAGCTCCACCTGCTCTACCAGGGCCGCACCCTCGGCCCGCTCAGCCTCGTTAACCTCAAGCAGCGTCGCCACTCCCGGACGGGCTAGCCACGCCGTGCGCGTCCGGGGCAGGTCCTGCAGGCACGCGGGAACGAGGAGCCACCCGCGCACGCAACCGAGGAACTCTCGCAGGTCGGGGACGTTGATCGCCATGTGATGCAGACCCGCACCTCGCTTCGCGAGAGCGCGAGCGTACGGACTCTGCCCGTTGGTTGGCTCCATGAGGAGCAGTCGCCCCAATCCAACTCCCAGGTAGACCTCCCGCGTTCCTTCACTCGGGAAGGCTTCTATCGGACCAGCCTCCAGCCAGTCGAGTCGCTCCAAGACGGGCTCCAGACGGCGAACGACGAGACCAACGTGGTCGAGCGGATGGTCCACAATCTCACCTCTCATGAACTAGGAATCACTCCGCGCACACTGCACGATAGTGATCCGCCACCGTACTCCCGGTCGGTACAACGGATCTCGGCATCGGCGGCGGCGGCTCGCCGAAGGCCAGTCTCCGTCCGTTGCATGCCGTTGTTACGGCGTGATTGGTTCGGTCCAGGGACATGGGTTACACAATAGTCCAGGGACATAGGTGACACCTGGGAAAGGCTTGGAACCCTACGAAAGGGGTCTTCATGCCTTGGAAGGAGCTGTCACCGATGGACCAGAAGAAGTTTCTGATCGACGACTACATGCATGGCCACTTCAGCATCACTGAGCTGGCAACGCGCTATGGGGTGAGCCGAAAGACAACCTATGAATGGGTGCAGCGCTTCGAAGTGCTGGGCAGAGATGGACTAGCGGATCATTCACGACGTCCTTTGAGTAGCCCGAACAAGACGTCAGAATCGATCACCGAAGCGATACTGCTTCTAGCGATACTGCTTCTAAGGAAACGTCATCCCCTTTGGGGCGCCAAGAAACTGCTGTGGGTCCTTGAGGAACGTCATCCTGATATCGAGTGGGGCCGGCTCGCTCGACGAAAGACAAAACGGACCGGGTCTTGAGGGTGCTTCTCAAGAAATTTGAGAAAGTTTCGCTTTGGCCCCCAAAAATGGTTTTTCTGTCAGTGGTGGTCTCTACAATTTTGGGTATGGAACTTGATGACCGGCCGATCGAGGAGTTGGCAGACGCGATCGAACAGATGCACGGCATCCATGCCGCCGCACATCAAAGGATGCTCGATTTCGTGGCCGACTACGACGAAAGGCAGGGCTTTCATGCGGACGGGTCGACTTGCATGGCCTCCTGGCTCTCCTACCGATTCGGGCTGCCCCTTCCCCAGGCGCGGGAGTGGGTAATGGTCGCAAGAGCCCTTAAGGACCTGCCAATTGTTCGCCAGGCCTTCTCGGAAGGGCGTTTGGGGTTTGAACTGGTGGCTTTGATCACAACGGTCGCCACTAAAGAGGATGAGGGCGAACTGCTGGAGCGGATACAAAAGCTCAGCGCCGCCCAGGCTCGGGGTTTGGTTCGAGGTATGCGGTCCATCTCTACCGCTGACGCCAACAAAGCCCATTTAAGGCGGTCTTTGTGGATGTATTGGGACGAGAGTGAAAGGATGCTGCGGCTAAGAGGCCGCATCCCAGATGCCGACGGACTATTGGTTCAAAAGGCCCTTGAGCGTATAGCGGAAAAGATCCCCCCAAACGAAGATACGGGCCTTTATGAAAGGTACGAGCACCGCTGCGTTGATGCCCTGGTAGAGCTGACATCTACCACCATGGCCGAAGAAGCCGACGCCCACAGGGCGACGGTGGTGCATGTCAGCGTCGATACTCTGGCCGAAGGCGAGGGAACAGGCCAACTTGAAGACGCTCCAGCCATCGCTGCCGAGACCGTCCGCAGGCTCGCTTGCGACGCAATAACCGAGTTTTCTTTCGACGGACCTGATGGCAAACCTCTCGGGATCGGGCGCAAGAGCCGTCAAGTACCTGCTTGGCTCTATCGGCAACTGCGGAGACGCGACCAGGGGTGTCGGTTTCCAGGATGTGGACGCACGCGGTGGGTGAATGCTCACCATATGGACCACTGGGCTAAGGGAGGCGCTACCGATCACGACAACCTGCTCATCTTGTGCAAACGACATCATCGATTAGTGCATGAAGGCGGTTGGCGATTAGAAGGGAAGCCAGATCAGGAATTGCGTTTCATTCGGCCCAGTGGAGGAGTCCTTAAAACTGGTCCACCACCCGTGCGGCCGGAGATCAAAGCTCGACTACCGGTTCTCTTTGGGGAGGAGCCTTTAACGGACTGGGATGCCGGAG
>JBKJXT010000003.1:0-3715 GCA_046716205.1 Actinomycetota bacterium | reverse complement strand
CCTCAACGGTCGTCGGGCCGTTGGCTGGAGTGGTCGGGGCGTCTGCGTGCGCCACGGCCGCGGGTTCGTCGGACGTGGCGATCGGGGCGGGGACCGCTGTCGGGGCGGGGGCCGCGCCGTGGGTGGGGTCGGGGGCCCGGGCAGCCGTGGTGGGCACGCGAACGAGCACCACGGCGACGGCGGCGCAGATCAGCAAGGCGATGACGATCTCGATCATGCTCTGTGGACCCTCTGTCGATGCCCTATCCTGGCACGGCTGGCGCGCTCACGTCAGCGGCACATCTCATGACCGATACCCACGATCGCATCGATGCCCTGATCGCGCCCGGCGGTCACCGACCGGAGGGCCGGCCCCCCTGGTGGGGCGGGCAGCGCGCTGCCTCATCCGCGTTCCGCTGGATCGTGATCGCTGTGATCCTGGCGCTGAGCGTGGTGATGTTCATGCACCGGTACCGCGTGCCCTACTTCTACGTGGCTCCAGGCCCCCCAACCGATGTGCTGACCGTGATCGCGGTGAAGGGTGCCAAGACGTATCCGTCGGCCGGCAAGCTGCTGCTGACCACTGCTTCGGTTGGCCAGCAGGAGATGAACCTGTGGGACGTTGTGTCTGTGTGGCTCGATCCTGACGCCGAGGCTGTGCCCGTCGAGGCGCTGCGCCCGCCGGGTCAGACCGACGACGAAGCCGATGCCGAGGGGCGCAGCCAGATGCGGTCGAGCAAGATCGGCGCGGAGCTGGCCGCGTTCCGGGCGTTGGGCTTGAAGGTGCCGGTGGTCGCCGGCGCATACGTCCTGGCAACGACGGCGGGCTCTGCCTCCGATGGGGTGCTGCAGGAGGGTGACGTGTTGGTGCGCGTCGACGGCGACCGAGTGAAGGACCAGCGCTCGATCGCGCCGGCGCTTGAAGACCGCAAGCTTGGCGACGTCGTCCCGATCGAATTCCGCCGCGACGACAAGCTGCGCTCGACGAAGGTGAGGTTGAAAACGACGTTGAAGGGCTCGTCTCGACCGGCTCTCGGGATCCACGCGGGACTCGCCTACAGGTTCCCGAGCAACGTCGAGATCGATACGGGGCGCGTGATCGGTCCGTCGGGCGGCTTGGTGTTCGCACTGTCTCTCGCTGACGTTCTTACGCCGGACGATCTCACCCGCGGCTATGTCGTGGCGGTTACCGGCACCATCGGTCCAACGACCGGGTGCGGCGAGAGCGTCGAAGACGTCTGTCCGATCGGCGCGATCGAAGAGAAGGTGCGCAGCGCTGAGCTAGCCGGCGCCGAGGTATTCATCGTGCCGAGCGTGAACGAAGCGGGCGCGCGCGCGGTCGCGCCGGGATCGATGACGGTGATCGGCGTGCGGACGCTGACCGAGGCGATCGACGCGTTGCGCAAGCTGCCGCTCAAGACCTGAAACGAGCCATGAGCCGGACGGGAGGCCCTCCGGCTCGTGGAACGAGGTGGGCCCTCGATCAGTCGTCGGTGCCGTTCGGGCGATCCTTGGGCGCCTTGCCGGCGCCGGAACGAGCCACCTGGCTGACGTATCTCCCGTGCGCCTTCCCGTTGGAGTCGCAATCCTCTGGAGCGGTGAACGTGATGTCGTTCTCGTCGTCGGTCACGTCCTCGCAGTGGGCCGCAGCCGAGACGTACTTCCCGTGGTTCTCGGGATGCTCGCCGGGGGTCCCCTCATCCTCGGTTTCGACCTTGGACTCCTTCGCGCTCTCGGCGGCGTCGTCCTCGGCGGTGACCGTTGGTGGCTTCTCCTTGGTGGTCGAGCCGACGTTTGCGGCGCCGGCGAAGGCGAATGCTCCGCCGCCGAAGACGATGCCGACGGCAAGCCACAGGGCGCGGGTTCGGATACGTTCGATCACATCGACCTCCGTTATTTCGAGTCATCGTTCGTACAGTGACCAAAGCGCCGGTCCAGTTTTCCAGGATACGGGAGCCAGCCCAGTTCCCTGGGGGTAGTCATTTCGAGTCATTTCGATAGTCATTCGGGGTGAAATGGCTGGTCAGCCAGGTCAAAACCGGACAAGCCCGCCTTTATACTGACCGCGATGGATGGCAAGTTCGGAGTTCCATTCCACTTCGCCGTCGAGTTCCTGGTCCTAGTCGTTTCTTTGGGCGCGGCCTTCGACGCCCTACGCGCGCGCCGTCATGGTGCCGGGGCGTGGGCCCTGGGCCAAGCCGCCGGGTTCTCCTTGCTTGCCGCCGCGCAGGGGCTCCACGGCTCGCTGACCGCGCAAGAGGACGGCGCGTTCGTCGTGCTCGTCATGCGCGGCGCGGCGTTCGCGATCCTCGCGTTGTCGGCGCGGCCGGCCGCAGCGCTCACGTCGGCTCCCGCAGATCTTCCACTGCCCGCGGGTGCGATGCCTGCCCTCGTCATCCCCGGCGCGGATGCCCGGTGGACGTTGGTTCCCGGCGTCGCCGCGCTGGCGGTCGCGTGGCGCGGCGTGCGAGCGCACCGAGCCGACCAGGATCCGGCGACGTTCGCGTTCGCGGCTGCGTTCGTCTCGTTCGCCTTCGCCGAGGCCGCCGTCGCGATCGCGCCCGCATCCGGCGGCGCATGGCTCCTCGCCGCGCATTCCGCTCGAGGGCTCGCCGCGCTCTTCCTGGCGCGGTGGCTCGCAACGTCGATCGTTCGCAGCGTCCGCCTGCGGTTCGTTGCCTCCTTCGTTGGCGTGTTGACGGTGGGCGTGCTCGTCGTCGCCGTGGCCTTGAACCTCGTGATCGCGTCCACGCTGGAGCGCGAGGAGTTGAAGCGGCTCGCCGATGCCGCGAGTGCGCGCGTGACCTCGATCCAGAGCCTCGCTGAAACCGCAGGAGGCAACGCCGGGTTCATCGCCGAGGCCCGGGCGTTCCGCTCTGCGGTTGCCAACAGCCGGCCGGTTGGCCTGCGCGGTGTGATGGAGCTGTTCAAGCTCGACATCGCCGCGCTGGTTGACGTGAACGGCAAGATCTTCACTTCCGGGCAGCGCGTCGACGGCAAGCTGTACGCGCTGCGCCAGACCCAGCGCATCGCGCTGCAGGGCGCGCCCGTCGTCGATGAGACATTGACGCTGGGCGAGCGGACGCAGAGCGCAGTGCCGTTGGCGGAGACGGTGCAAGGCGGCAAGGTCCAGGATGAGATCATCGCGCTGGCGGCTGCGCCGGTGAAGGACGGAAAGCGAGTGCTCGGCGCGGTGCTGGTCGGCTACCGCATCGACTCCGCGTTCCTGCGCAACGTGCGATTCGATACCAGCGCCGAGGCGACGCTTCTGGCCGGCGACAACGTCGCCGGCACGACGTTCGCGGACCCTGAGGCGGTTCAGGCGGCATTGAGGCCTCTGGCTGGGGTGTTGCGCAACGCGCGCGAAGATGGGACGCAGGTGCGACGCCTCGTCACGATCGCCGGCAGCGAGCATGTGACCGCCTTCGTCCCGATCACCGCCTCCAACAACGAAGTGATCGGCGCCATGGTCCTGTCGCGCCAAGCGGTGGCCCTGGCGGCGGCTCAGCGGGCGATCACGCGCACGCTGTTCCTGGTGACGCTGCTCGCCGTCGCGCTCGCGGCGATCCTGGCGTGGCTATCGGGTGGACGGATCACGCGTCCGATCCGTGCGCTGACCTCGGCGGCGCGAGAGCTGCGCGCCGGCAACCTGAACGCCAGAACGCGCGTCCGCTCGGCCGACGAGGTGGGATCGCTCGGGACGGCGTTCAATGAGATGGCCGAGGAGCTCCAACGA
>JBKJXT010000002.1:0-3654 GCA_046716205.1 Actinomycetota bacterium | reverse complement strand
GCATGAACGGGTGGATGCGGCAGAAGAACGAGTAGTAGCCGCTCATCCCCGCGGTGGACAGCTCGTACACCGGAACGGTGTCGTCACCGGTGAGCCCGCCGTCGATCGGGTCGATGTTCCCGAGCTTGCCGGTGTCGATGAAGCCGTCCGGCTGCGGGAAGTTGGACACGTACGAACCTGTGCACGGCCACTTGCAGGTCGTCAGCGAGTGACGCACGTTCGCCGCCGCATCGACGTTGACGATCCGCAGCCTGTCCGCGGTCACCAGCGCCGGGCGACCGGACGCGGCAGGCGCGCCGTACTGGCCGGGCAGGTACTGGAACCCGCTGATCTGGATCGTGTCGGTCTCGATGCCGGGCTCGGCAAGGTCGTAGCCCTGGCCGTTCTCACACACCGAACGCGCGGCGTACTGGAAGCTTCCGCACGTCGGGTCGAGCGCGGGCCAGACGTGGTTGCCCATGCCCTCGGTGACGCCGGGCGCGAAGTAGGGAGCGATGCCATTCGCGTCTTTGCGCAGACGCTGCTGGACCGACGGCTTGTCCTCACCGAGCAGCGTTGCCGATGCTGCCGCGGCGAAGTTGAGCGGGCAGCCGGTCGCACCGTCGACCTCGTTGCTGTACGCCGGAGGCGCGAGCAACGGGTCGATGTAAATACCGACGTGGTTCATCGACTCGAAGTGCTGGTGCGTGTTGGCGTCGACGGTGTCACGGCCGGCAAGGTCAGCGGCGGTCGGGCCGCCGAGCGCCGCGTAGTTGCCCGGAAGCGCGAAGTCCGCAGGCGTACCGGTCGGGGACCAGGGCTTGGAGACCTCGTTGTCGATGTCGTACACGCCGTACTGCTCGAGACGGTCGCCCGCGTGGACCGGCGCGCGCCAGCCGTACTTCGCGACGCCCATCTGGTAGTCCTCGGAGTAGGGCCAGGTCCCGGGGACGTGGTCGATCTTGCGCGAGCGCAAGATCGTGACGCCGGGGAACCCGTCATCGTCGGCGTCGGCCTTGCACTTACCGCCCGGCCCCTGGTTAGTCAGGAACACGCCGTACGCGCCGGGGTGCGAGTGTCCACCCGAGGTGATGGCGGTGCCGGCGATCGGTGAAGTGAACGCGTTACCCACCAGCGTGGGGTTGGTGCGAGTCGCGTCCTGCGTGCGGCCGAAGAGCGCGCCCTTGAGCGGGTGCATCGGGATGCCCGTGTTGGCCTTGATCGCCGATGCGGTGCCGTGGGTGAACTCGACGTCGAGCACCACGAACACCTCGAGCGGAGCCGAGGTCTTGTTGTGGATCATGTAGATGAGCAACTGACGCTCGGCGGCGTCGATCTCGATGCCGTAGCGACGGTCGGGGATCCCATCAAGGTTGGCGTCGTCGAGCGCCTCACGGAGCTCGAAGCCACCCTGCGTCTTCTCCTCGCCGGTGCCGAACACCCACGAAAGACCCGCGCCCTTGGGGAGCGAGTTTGTAACTTCCTTCGGAACGAAGTCGGGTGCCGTCGGCGCGCCGACGCGGGTGTAGTAGAGCTCATTCGGGTCCTCGGTCACGCGGAACCAGTGCGCGTGGTGGATGTGCGCCTCTTGCTCGGTCGGAACGCGACCCGACGCTGCGTCGACGAGGTCCGGCGACACCGCGGTCACGAAGCCGGCGGGCAGCTGGAAGTCCATCATCAGGCGATTGGAGTCCTGCCCCGGCGGGATCAGGTACGGCCCGAAGAGCAAGGTCTGCTGCTCCTTCTTGCCTGCCTCGCTGGGCAGGAAGCGCTTAGGCGACTGCGCGAGGATCGTGGTCATGTCGCGCTGCGCGAGTGGGTCGGCGCCGGCCGGCATGAGCGACAGGACCGTTGCGCCTACCGCGACCAGCGCGAGTAAGGAACGCTTATTCACAGGTGCTCCCTCCTAGATGGGGACCCTCCCCGGGCCTCCCTCGGAACTGTTGGAACTCAGACCTATCGGGCTCTCTGGTGCTGAACCCCCAAATCGTGACCGGTCAGTCGTAAACAGTCAAGACGACACTTCGTCGTATCGGCCGGTTTCCCTTCATCTGCCGGCGTCGCAGCCGAACGTCCAGTCGCCGTTTCCCTCGAAATTGCACACCAGATCCAGGCTCGGGACGAGCGGATGTGGCTTCACGTCGAGGGCGGTCACCGAGTCTGGGATCGCGATCGAGCACTCCGCGTAGCCGGCCCCGGAGCCCTGGCACTCGCCCAGCGGCGGGAGCTCCGGGTACCCCCGGACGGTTATCCAGCCACGGACGCGCGCGTTTGTAGCGGTTGTTTCGGCGCGCAGGGTGATCGGGGTCTCGCGGAAGGGGAAGATGCAGGTCTTGGGGTCGTTGTTTCGCGCCGAGCGCCGGCAGGGGCCGTCGAAGGCGCGCGCCGGAACGCTCGTCGCGGCCGTCAGGGCGAGCAACAGGATGGAGAGCAGGATCCGGGAACGCATCCTCTCTAGGGTTCGTCCCGGGGGTGCTGGTTCCCTGCTCAGCCCGGCGGCGGGACGTGCCGGAAACGCCGTGCGAGGAAGGACCCGGCAACGGCGGCAAGCACGAGCGCAAAGGCGATGCCGGGGACCGCGAGCGAGCGGCGCTTGCCCACGCCGGGGCCTGCCGCCACCGGCTCCTCGGGCGGGGGAGTGACCTCCACCGGAGCACGACCACTACCCGACACCGCCGTGCTCGTGGGCCTGGCGACCACCGTCGACGTCGCGATACCCGACGGTGCCGCCGGGACTTCGACGTCGACGTAACGCTCGTCGCTCAACGGCCCGACGATGCACCGGCCCCGCGCTACCTCACACCGGGGACCGGCCAGCGCAGCGCGCACCGCGGCGATCGCATAGCGGTACGAACCAGGGGCGGAGCCGGCCGCGATCGTGTCGGTGCAGCGGTACGCGACGTCGCCTATGCGACTGCAGCCCTGTTTTTCCGGGCGCCGGGCGTCGATCGCGTAGCCCGTTCGCGCGCCGTTCGGGGCCGTGCGCACGAATCGGTACTCGACCACGTTCTCCTTGGCGGGGTTCGGCACCCATTGGAGCCTCACCTTCGCCTCATCCGCCGACATGCTCGTCGCCGGAACGGTGGCCCAGGTGGGGCGCACAGGCGTGTTCTGCAGCTTCAGCGTGAACAGGGCCGAGTCTGCGTCGCCGCCGCTGACCTGTTCGTGCGCTCGCACGCGCAACGCGTGGGGCAGGTTCTGCGCGATGTCGCCGTGTTGGTGCGGTGAGGTCTCGATGCACTGCGAACATGTCGCCGGCGTGCACTGGTCGGTGGGATCGGTCCACGTCCGGGTGCTCCACCGGCGCATCTGGTCGAGCCGGGTGGCGCGCTGCGCGTTCCAGAACTCGAGACAGTAGAAGCGCGGATCGCCTTCGTACTGCGCCTCGAGTCGCACCCACTCCAGGCCGAGGTCGGCGCGCGCCGTGACGAAGATCTGGAGCTCGCCGCCGACCACGGCGCCCGAGCGCAGCTTCGGATCCTTCGCGGGATCACACGTGCGCTCTGCGCAGTCTGCGGAGCGGAACACGCCGACGATCGCGACGTCGCGCGGCGCCGCTTGACCCGGGATCACCGACACCCCCGCCAGCAGGATCGCGGCGGCGATCGCGCCCAGCATGCGCAGCGGTTGGCTCAACGGCGTCTCCCGGTCGAGGGACCTACGAGGGTACCGCTC
>JBKJXT010000001.1:0-8823 GCA_046716205.1 Actinomycetota bacterium | reverse complement strand
GCTGTGAAGGACCCGAGGTCCCGTTCCTGCCGGCGACCCGGGGATGAACTCCGTGACCATCACGCTTTGGCCGTCGTAGGAACTGACGGCTTCTTCAGCCGCACAGCGCTCCGCGCGGAAGTCGTTTCTTTCCAGGAAGCGCAGGATCGCCGCGTCTCCATGCAATCGATCGAGCGAACGGGAGCGCTCGGGGAACACGCGCACGACCCATGCGAGACCGTCATCGCGATCGACACGGAAGACCCCACCAGAGTGGAGCGAGAGTTGCGTGAGGGAGGAGACGGCGATGCCGTACTCCTGCTGAAGGAACGCCGGGAGTCCGTCGCGGCCACGCCACTCCTTGGTCGCGAAGACACGCGACTCGATCTCGTCGCGGCTGAACTCAGCCAGGGCTTCGGTGTAGCGCTTGCCGGAAGCCTGCGCGTAGCGGCGAACGGCTTGCTTGAACGTTCCGCGTTCTGTCACGGCACAAGCCCCCTCGACATGCCCTCGTCCCACAGCTACGAGGCACGGAGAAAGCCTGCTGACCGGCGGACCATGAGGAACGCTTCCCCTTCACCATGAGGCCCCTGCTGGGGCGGGTGCCTCCGGGCTCGGCGTCAGATCCTGCGCCGTGGCGATGATTCTGCTGAGGAGGCACGGCTAGTGTCAAACTGAAGCCTCGTCGCGGCGCTTGCACAGCGGAGAGACGACCTTGTCAGGCAGTGTCATGCAGTTCCAGAAAAACTGCGTGCGCTCATGAGCGCGTGTTTCTGCTGGTGACGGTGGCGGAAGGAACCGAACCCACCGCGCTCATGCGCAATGGCCTTCTCGGGCGGGGACGCACAGATCAAGGTGGTCGATCAGGCGAGCGCGCTCGACGTGACGCACGCACGGTTCGACGGCGGCTGGGACGGTGTGCTCAACCTGTCTCCGACGGCGTCCGTGAACGTCGTGCACTCCGACTTCTTCGGCCAGATCGGGAACGGACTGTCGTACCTCGCGCCGATCGTGAACGATGGGTGTCAGAAGAAGCTGAACGTGTCGCACGTGTTCTTCGGCGAGCAGCGCGGCGTCGGCGTGCTCATCAAGAACTGCCGGCCGTCCGACGTGAGCGTCGGCGAAGCCTTCGTGCTCGGGCTCGTCATGGCGAACCTCAACCTAGAGGGCCAAGGCCGCGGGGGCGTGCTCATCCAGAACAGCGGCCCGTTCTCGCTCAACAACGTGAAGATCCGCAACGCGACGACGTTCGGCATCGCAACGTTCGGCTCCGAGGTGACGCTCGAGAACAGCGTGATCGAGGACACGGCCGCGGATACGGATGGCAGGTTCGGCGACGGCGTCGTCATAGCCCCCACCGGCACGGCGCCGACCGGCAAGCGGTCGAGCCTCACCATGCACGAGGTCGAGATCTACCGCAGCGCGCGCGCCGGGCACTTCAACTTCGGCAGCGCCTCTTCGATCGGCAACGTCAAGATCGGAGGCGCGCCCATGCCGATGGCAGCGATGGCGCTATCCGGCTTCGCCGTCTCGTTCAAGGATCTCGGGAATGCCGTGTGTAGCACGACCGGTAACAAGGATTCGTACGGACGTTGCAGTGCGATGACCGCCGGCGTCGAGGCGTCGCCACCGGCGTCGCCCTAGCGCCGGTCGGGCCACCCGTGCCCGCGGTGATCGCCTCCATCGAGACGGGCATCGGCGACGCCAGCTGGAAGTCGTTGCCGTCGGCGAACGTCGCCTAACGTCATCCAAGTGCGACCCGCCCAAGCAGCCGGTTGGAACAGGCGAGGGCAGGAATGGCCTGTTCAGTCGTCGAACCAGGTGGTTAGTCGTCGAACCATTGGGTTAGGGGGGCCGCGTGGGGTTTCGGAGGCTTTGGCCGGTAGAGCTGGCGTTCGCCGGCCTCGCTCTGGTGGCACCAGCCCGGGCAAGCACACCCGTTCGACCGAGGCGCCTGCGTGCGCGAACCGAGGAGTTGTGGCGGTGAAACGGTTATCTTGTTCCCGCCCTACTCATTGGGTTCTTGCTCTCGGCCTTTGGCTCACGGCCGGATTGATCTTCTCCATACCTAGTGCGATGGCCACAGAAGAGCTGGTCAAACTGACCGCGTCAGATGGAACGGCCGCGACCCTGTTTGGGGAGGCTGTAGCCGTGTCAGGCGACACCGCGGTGGTTGGGGCGCCCAACATGCACGTCCACCCGGGGGCCGGCGCGGCTTACGTGTTCACCCTCGTCGGCGATACGTGGACCGAGCAGGCCAAGCTCACGGCCTCCGACGGGGCGGCCGGAGACAGATTTGGCTGGGCGGTCGGGATCTGGGGCGACACCCTCGTCGTGTCCTCCCTCTGGGACGACGTCGGCATCAACCCGGATCAGGGTTCTGCCTACGTGTTCACAAGGACAGCTGGAACGTGGACCGAGCAGGCCAAGTTGACCGCCTCGGACGGGGTTCGCTTCGGGCAGTTTGGGTTCTCGGTTGGGGTGTCGGGCGACGTCGCCATCATAGGTGCAGCCAGATCCTTGGTAGAGCCGGTGCAGGAGCAGGTTGGCCTCGCCCCTGCGGGCTCCGCCTACGTGTTCGCCCGGACCGGGGGAACCTGGACCGAGCAAGTGAAGCTGACCCCGTCGGACGGCTTCGTCGGCGACGCGTTCGGCGGCAGCGTCGGAATCGACGGCGATACCGTCGTTGTCGGGGCTTCGGGGGGCCAAGGCTCGGCTTACGTGTTCGCCCGGACCGGGGGAACCTGGACCCGGCAGGAAAAACTCACTGCTTCGGACGGAGCCGCTGGGGACGGTTTCGGCGGCTCGGTGGCGGTGTCGGGGGAGACCGCGGTCGTAGGTGCGTACTTCGACGACATCGCTGGAAACGTAGACCAGGGGTCGGCCTATGTGTTCACCCGGACCGGCGTGGACTGGGGCCAGCAGGCCAAACTCGTCGCCTCGGATGGCGCTGAGACCGACCTCTTCGGTCGATCGGTCGCCGTGTCCGGCGACACCGTCGTTGTGGGAGCGCAATGGGACGACATCGGCACGAACACACTCCAGGGATCTGCCTATGTGTTCGGCCGGACCGGAGAAACCTGGGCCGAACAAACCAAGCTGACCGCAGCAGACGGGACCCAGGGAGATGCCTTCGGAGTCTCCGTCGGGGTTTCTGGCGACACGGCTGTGGTGGGCGCATTGATGGCCGAAGGAGGCATGCACCCGTCTCAGGGCGCAGCATATGTATGGCGCGATCCCTCGCGGTGAATCCTGACGACCAAAAGGTGTTCGTGACGGTCCAGCATCGGCTCGGCAGCGGCATGGACTGTGCAACTGTCCCCTTCGACGCGCGACGTGGCGGGCAGCAAGAAGGCTACCCTGTTGCAGGAGGCCGTCCCCCGACACGATAACCACAATGTTTCACGGTGGAATGGCGCATGCGGGATCGCGGGGGCCATTTCGTTTGCGGCTTCGGAATCGCGTTCCCGCTGGTAAGCGGAGGCGGAAAAGCGGAGGCGGAAGGAATCGAACCCACCCGGCCCGGTTAAGGGCCGCACCGGTTTTGAAGACCGGGACGAACACCAGCTCGCTGACGCCTCCGCGCGCATCGTACCGATGCTGCGCGCGCGTCTGCGCTCCGACCTGAGATCTAGCGGCGCGCGGACGTGTCGGTCGCGCCGATCTCTCCGATCACGTTGCCTTGTAAACGCACGGCGCGCGTCGGAACCGATTTCGGCGTCACGCCGAACGATGTAACGGTGGGCGCGAGCGCGCCTGCGACCAACAAACCTGCGATGCATGCTGCGGACCGCGTCGTCCGGCTACGCATGATGCCTCCCTCTGATGGATCCTCCACCTCAGAGAACGACGGCACCACGACGGGCATGTCGGGCAGCGCTCGGTTTTCCGCTTCGCGCGGCAGCGCGGGGCCGGGGAAGAGGTCGCGGGAGAAATAGTAGAAGGGAGGGGCGGTTAACATTCGCGCTCTGCCTCTCGGGATGTCTCCCGAGTGCGCCTCCCGCGGCTGACCGCGCGTGGGTACCGCTACCCTCCCTACTGAAGCGACAATAACACCGCGCTCGACCGTTGACCAGGGGACAAAATGGAGACTCTGCGTCAGAGCGCGGGGGTGTCCTCGCCTCGACGCCGGCGTGATGCCGACGCCCATGCCAGCGCCGCCGCGACAACGGTACCCGCCGCGATCGCGGCTGCGGGCGACGGACGCGGAACCGCGGCCACCGACGACGCCAGGCGCGACCGCATCGTCACCGGCTTGGTGAAGTCCAGGATGCTCCAGCCGCGCTGCTCGGCGATCGCCCGGAGCTCGCGGTCCGGATTCACTGCGTACGGATGACCCACAGCTTCGAGCATCGGCACGTCGGTCGCTGAATCCGAATACGCGAACGAGCCTTCCAGATCGATCCCGTACTGTTCGGCGCGCTCGCGGATCGCGACAGCCTTGTTCTCGCCGTAGCAGTAGAACTCCAATTCGCCGGTATACCGGCCGTCAGCATCGACCTGCGGCCTGGTCGCGATGAAGTGGGGGACCCCGAGATGCTCGGCAAGCGGCTTGACCAGCTCTTCCCCGGAGGACGACACGATGTAGACGCGGCGCCCGGCCGCCCGGTGCTCCGCGATCAGCTCGAGCGCCTCGGCGTAGATAGTCGGCGTGATGATCTCCGTGAGGGTCTCGGACACGATCGCCTGGACCCGGTCCCGCTCCCAGCCCTTGGTCAGCTCAAGGAGTGCGACGCGCGCCTTCTCCATCTTGGCTTCGTCCGCGCCCACCAGGTGGTAAACGAGCTGGGCGTACAAGGCCTTGAGGATGACCGCTTTCGAGATCATCCCCTCCTTCAGTAGGGGACGCCCGAACGCCAGGGTCGAGGACCGGGCGATGACGGTCTTGTCGAGGTCGAAGAACGCTGCCTCCATGACCCCGAGATAGTAGCCCGCGCGCAAGACTCTCGACGCGCTTAGAACAAAGAGGGCAGAGCGGCACCGTGTGGGGGAGGAAACCGCCCCATCGGTGTCGAAAGCGACCATCTGGTAGGAACCGTGGATCCCCTCTGGGGAGATTCATGGTCGTCCTAGTTCCGGGGAGGGAACGATGAGACGGATGGTCCTGGTTGTAGGCGCTGTGGTGATGGCGCTCGGCTCCATGCCTGGTCACGCCGAAACGTTGGCGGGATGCGCGAGCGCCGAACATGCGGGCGGTGAGTGGCGTATGTACGGCCAAGACCTCGCCAACGCACGCAACCAGCCAGATGAGAAGGTCATCAACGCTTCCAACGTCGCCAACACCGCTCTCGACTGGTCCTTCAACGCCGATGACCCCGCTCAGTCGGGTGTCCTCGGTGGAGGCGGGTTCCAGAACACGCCCGTGGTGGCCGACGGCTGCGTGTTCCTCGCGTCCAGCACCGGCTTCGTGTTCGCGCTCAACGCCGACACCGGCCAGCGCGTGTGGACCTCGCCGAAGCTCCCCGGCGGGATCGCCGGCAGCCTTCAGGGCGGCGTCATCACCGGCTCGCCCGTCGTCCAGGACGGCAAGGTCTACGTCGCGGTCTCGAAGTACTACACCGGCCCGCCGGCGGAGGGGAACCTCAACGGACCGATCGTTGCCGCGCTCGACCAGACTGACGGCCACGTCCTGTGGATGACGCCAGTGATGGACCCGGCCAAGGCCAAGCGCGAGTACCAGACGACCGTCGTGTCCGCGCCCGTGGTCGTCAACGGTCTCATCCTCCAGGGGATCATGGCTTCTGAGTCCACGCCCGGCGCGCGCGGTGGGTACGCGATCCTCGACGCTACGACCGGCGCGCGCATCCTGCAGGACTGGACGATCTCAGACGCGGAGTACGCCGCCGGCTATCGAGGCGCGTCGATCTGGTGCACCCCCGCCGCGGACCCTGAGACGAACTACGCCTATGCCTGTGGTGGAAACCCCGCGAGCAAGCGGGTCGAGTCGCGCTACTCCAACGCGTTGCTGAAGATCGACATGGACCCGCAGCGCGCCACTACCTTCGGCAAGATCGTCGACGCGTACAAGGGGCAGCCCGACAACTACTACCCGGGCCTCGAGCGCCAGCCGGCCTGTGAGCTGTTCGGTGAGGACATCGCATTCGTCTGGAGCTTCGCCTGTCTGCAGCTCGACCTCGACTTCGGCTCGTCGCCGAACCTCTACAAGGTCGATGTCGGCGGCGAACAGGTCACGATGCTCGGTGACCTCCAGAAGTCGGGGATCTACCACTCCGTCTTCGCCGACAACATGGAGCACTCCTGGACCACGGTCGTCGGCGCGCCGGCATTCCCGTTCAACGCCGCAACCGCCGCCGTCGCCAACGGCCAGATCTACACGGCGGCAACGCCGCCGTCGCAGGTCTTCGGTCTGACGGCCGACCGCGGTCGCTACAGCTGGGTCACCCCCATCGGCACGGGCCCGACGCACTTCCAGTCGGTTTCCACGGCCAACGGCGTCGTCTACACGATGACGAACACCGGTGAGCTGATCGCGATCGATGCTGCGACCGGCGTGCCGATGCTGCGCCGTCCCGTGACGCTGGACGTCGGCGACCACGCCGGCGACCTCAGCTCGCAGGGTGTCGCCATCGCGCGCAACACGATCTACGCGGCGAGCAGCTCATTCGTCGTCGCGTACAACTAAGAGAGGAAAACGCTCGTCATGATCCGCCGTCAGCTCCCCCGCCTGATGGCCCTGGCGATGCTGTTCGGTTCGTTGAGCGTCTTGCCCGCCTCGGCGCGCACGGTCTGTGAACCGGACGCACATCCGGGCGGCGAATGGCGACGGATGGGTTATGACCTCGGGCACACGCGTCATCAGCCCGGAGAGGCCACGATCGGGAGGACCGACGTTCCGCTGTTGGAGCCTGCATGGACGTTCTCGGTGAACGAGGCGACCGGCGGCTTCGGCGGTGAGATCACCGGCTACCCGGTCGTCGCCGACGGCTGCACGTTCGTCGGCGCGCACACCGGGCGCGGCGCGCCGGGATGGGTCTTCGCGATGAACGCGGACGGCGGAGACCTCGCGTGGAAGACGAAGGTCAGCGACGGCGTCTACGGCACGCTCGCCGTCGAAGGCGGCGTCGTCTACGCGTTCGTCTCCCGCGTCGGCTCTCCGTACGTCATCGCACTCGATGAGTCGACGGGCGTGCCCTTGTGGCGCACGACGGTCGATCATCAACCGGGATCCGACGCGGTGTCGTCCCCGGTCGTGTACGACGGGATGGTCTGGGTCGGGGTGTCGGGCACTGCCGCCGAAGGAGACGAGTCCACGCGGTATGACTTCCGCGGCTCGTCGGTGCTCCTGCACGCCGGACGCGCATGTTCGGACGCGGTCGTGGTCGAGCCCTCCCTCGGCTTCCCGATGACCACCGAGTGCTTCGCCGACGTCGAAGGCGCAACCGGCGGACGCGTTATCGCTCATGCATATTCGATCCCCGACGCAGACTGGGAGCGGGGCGACGGCGACGCCGGCGGCGCGATCTGGTCGACGGTGTCGGTGGACGACAACGCCGCATCGGCGACGCGCGGCTTCGGTTTCGTCGGCAGTGGGAACCCGTTCAACTACGAAGAGGAACACGAGAACACCAACGCCGTGCTGAAGGTCGACCTGCGCCGCACGGTCGCCGGCGCGCCCAACGCAGCGCTCGGCCAGATCGTTGCGTCATACAAGGGTGAGATCGAGGAGTACTACCCCGCGCTGGGCGAGAACACCTCCTGCGACGAAGACGATCCGGTCGGGTTCTTCGCCGCCGGGTTCGAGTGCGGACGCCTGGATCTTGACTTCGGCGCAGCGCCGAACGTGTTCCGTGATCGCGGCGGGCGCCTGCTGATCGGCGCCGGGCAGAAGTCCGGCGTGTACCACGTGTTCGAGCCCACCGACCTGAGTAAGGCTGCCTGGAAGCAGATCATGGGCGTTCCATCGGCCGTTGGCGGCATCGTCGGCAGTGCCGCGTTCGACGGCACCGGGCTGTACGTGCCGCACTCGATCGGCGGGTACCTCGCGTCCCTGGATCGGTCCACTGGTCAGCCGCGCTGGGTGGCGCCGACCGCAGATGGCGTGCACTGGGGCAACCCGGTCGCATCCGCCAACGGCGTGCTCTACACCGTAGACCTCAAGGGCTTCATCGACGCCTACGACGCAGGCACGGGCGCGCCGCTGTTGCACCGCCCGATGCAGCTCGGCGCGAATACCGGCGTCGCGCCGACGCTGTCCTGGGGTGGCGTCAGCATCGCGCGCAACACCATCTACGCCAGCGTCGGTGTCGGGTTGACCTCGGTCAGCGAGGATGTCCCGCCGATGCCGGACGGCTTCGTGATCGCCTACCGCCCCGCGAGGACCCTGTGATGCGTCGCGTCGCCGCCGTCGCAGTCATGCTGTGCGCGCTGTCGTTCGCGCCCGCACACGCGGCGTCCACCGACATCGTCGCGGGACCCTTCGGCGTTGAGACGGGTTACTTCACGACCCCGGCCGCGCTCGTGCAGAGGGGCGACACGGCCGTGTTCCGCAACATCGATCTCAGCGTGCATTCGCTGGAGTCCGAAGCGTTCGGAAGCGATGCGCGCGCCTGGTGCGGGCTCATCGACCCGACGCGGCCGGAGAGCGCGACGAACCCGCGCGCATATCCGCTCGGACGGTGCCCTCTGTTCTGGGCCGAGCGGATCGGCTCGCGCGCGACCTATCCCGTCCAAGGATTAGACGCCGTCGAGCCTGGTCGCTCGTATGCGTTCCGCTGTGGGCTCGCGCAGAACATGCGCGGGTTGCTCGTCGTCGCTGATACCGAACCCTGAGGAGGAAGAACACGATGAAGAAGAGAACGGCGATCGCGATCGCTTCGATGGCGC